>NZ_JAUBQS010000033.1:0-71026 GCF_036701355.1 Microcoleus sp. Pol12B3 | reverse complement strand
TTTCCCTAACTGGTTAACGATTTTTTTTCATTTTACCTCATTTTTTAAAAGTCTCATACTTATTTGAAATGACTATAGTATTGAATAGTCATCCGTAAGTAGAGAATATAGAGAATATAAAAGTGCTTCAAAGGATATGACATCTACTATATTTTGGCAGCAATACCTTGCAATCAAGATCTACCATTGAAAGCCTCCATTGGTTGATGGCTGACAGCTTCGACCGCCAGCAACTCAACGATTCACAACAAAAGCGCCTTGGAATTAATTGGGGTAGTTGACGCTCCCCCGTCACAGCGTAGCTTGACGGGGAATTCTGCCTTCACAGTTTGATGCCAAGTAAAAGCAGTGCCTTTACTTAGTCTTACTCTCGCTCCAGAAGCTACGGAGGTATGTCCTACGTCTCAAATTTGTACACCTTGATCTCTAATGTATTTAGCTGCATTGATGTTTCTATCCTGGTGAGGCAGACATTAGGGTATTCCCACTTTTTGATATCTAATGAAAGCCAATTTACAGCAGATTGCAAGCTTATAGACCGCAATATCAGCATTTAGAAAACCAATTTATTAGATATTGAGTATTAATTAAAGAAAGTGCGAAGTGCGACCAGAATTGAGTAAGTTTGGAGGCGAGGTAAAACACAATTATTAAACGATCATCAAGTACCTAAAGACCATAAACTTGTCTAATTAAGGGGGGTTTACATACTGTTAAATAGCTCTCTTTACTCCTGCTTACCTACTTATCAGATGGAAGAAACTTGAGTTAAATAATGACATAATCTTCGCCCAAAATAGCTTGATTAACCTGCGGTTCCGGCTCTATTGGGTCGCTGTAATGAGTGTCAATGTATTTCATGAAACTTTCCCGGTAAGCTTTGAGATGCGAGTTAAGTGCTTCGATATCCTGCTCTCCTGTCGCAAAACCCCTCTCTCTTCTGAAGTGACCGGATTCCTTAACAAAAGCCATGTCAACTTGCCACAAAGCTGAATCCACCGGGCGATATGACAAATCAACAATATCGTAAGCTGCAAACCCTTGGGACTTCATAAAACTCATTACATCATACATCTGACCGAACAAAGTAACTTCTACAATTACATATTCAGTCTGCTGCAAAATCTCAGTTGCTCCTGCTAAAACATCTAATTCCTGTCCGTCTACATCAACTTTAATTAAATACGGGCCTGGCAAATTTCTTTCCCTGGATATTCCATCCAGGGTAATTGCTGGTATGTTTCTCAAATAAGGATTGCTGCTGTCAGTAACGCGATTTTCAGAAAGTGAAGAATGCACCATACCGGGACTGACGTTGAGGGTGAAAACTCCCGCTTCTTTGCTCGCCGCAGCGATAATGTATTCTGCACTTTTGAGCTTGCGGCAAATTTTGGCCAGATAAGGTTCATTTTCGGCGATGGGCTCAATTAGCAAATGTCGGGAATTGGGGAAAGTTTCGTAAAGGTTAAAAGTTCCCAATGCCGCGCCGACATCAATCACAGTTTTGGGTTCAAAACCTAACTGTTTAGCCAGCAGCAAGCTGCCTGACATGGAGTTTCTGAGAATTCCTGTTTGTTGTTGGTTCACAATTTTTTCCTCATTTCAAGGTGAATATAATTAATATTATGTCTTGTGGCAGAGTTATTGTATGTCCGAATAAAGAAACGAAGCAATCGAAATCTTGGCGATTGCTTCCCTTCGGATCGCAATGACAGAAAGAGGTTTTAACTGAGATGTTGCACCATTCTCAATAAGCTTTTTATGGACAGGCAAGATGTGAGTTTCAATGCAGCCTGCTGCTATTTGGCGGATTTATGCGCCTTGTTTTCCGGTTCTACAGATTGCAAAGCTTCGTCGAGAATGGCACGCGCTTCTTCAGCTTTACTTCTAGCTTCTCGATAGCGGACATTAGCTTGAGCAAAGTTTTTTAGAACCTTGAAACCATCTTTCAAACGACCAATTTCCTCGGCAGTCACAGCCTCATCGGTAAACAAAATGTCGATCGCCGCCCGGATTTTGAGTGCTTCTTCGCGGGATTCCATCACTTTCAATTTGAGACTTGCCAAATTGCTCAAAATCTGCACGGCTTCAGTAATCGCGTCCTCGCCTTCAGACGCAGCATCTTCGATATCCTTAACTTCAACAAACTGCTTGGGCCCAAATCCCTCCACGAGTTCCGTAGGCAGCTTGCCCTCATCCATGAGATCCATCAGCCGATCCATCGCTTCTTCACGGGCTTTGGCTGAATCTTTCCCCTTGACAGTTAAAATAATTTCGGGGCTTTGAGGAAGTGTATAGCGAACCATATTTTGACAGCCTGTGCGCGAAAACAATTGAATGATATTTTATCTTTATTCGATCGCCAGTTGCAGCTATCAATCTGCTCCATTACCAACCGCTGGCCAAAAGTTGACACATATACACTCAAAAGGAACCCTCGGCAATGAAAGATAAATTTCTTAACTTGCTTAACTTCATTCTAGTAGCTGATGTATTTTTCGTCTTTGCCAGTTTTGCGTGGTTTGCAATCGCAGTAGCAGGTCGATCGACCGGCGTGAATCTCGGTTTTGATTTGTGGTACAGTCTCTGGCAGCCCGTATTTAATCCCGCCCTCGGAATTCTTATGGGTGGTGCTATTCTCAGCGGTATAATTAACCAAGTTTCTAAACGCCTCAATCCGAAGTAAAATTGATGTTTTGTTGGAGACGGTGATTGGCGATGCTACTTAGTTAGCGATCGAACTTGTGGGATGCGTCAGAGATGAGGCACTTAATTAGGTCGATGAAGCTTGAAAATACATAAGTAGTCAAAAGTGAGTGCAACACTCCCCAAAGGAGCGATCTCTTATGAAAGCAATCACAAAAGTTATGATTGCTTTACATTTTGTTACAGGGTAAAGTTTATTTTCGTCTACCTATTTAGGTCGGAAATAAGGATGGGACGATCGGGAGCTAAAAAAAATCAAGTCATGTTCTGAGTAACAAAAGTCGGGCATTAATTATGGGAGAACAAAAATGTATCGGTATCCTCACCAGCGGGGGTGACTGTGCAGGCTTAAACGCAGTTATTCGAGCCGTTGTCTACCGCGCAACGGGAACTTACAATTGGAAAGTGATGGGGATTCGTCAAGCCACCAACGGATTGATGAGTCGTCCCCCGGAAGCAATTCCCTTGGATATTGAGAAAGTAGACTCGTGGCTCACCATTGGCGGTACGATGCTAGGCACGACAAATAAGGGCGACCCTTTTGCATTCCCGATGCCGGATGGGACTATACGCGATCGTACTGAGGACATCATCGAAGGCTATCATCAACTAGGTCTGGATGCCTTAATTGGCATTGGTGGCGATGGCAGTCTTGCCATTCTCAGGAAGATTGCTCTACAAGGAAATTTGAATTTAGTTGCTATTCCTAAAACTATTGATAATGATGTCGGAATTACCGAGCGTTCCATCGGTTTTGATACTGCTGTCAATATTGCTACTGAAGCACTAGATCGCTTGCATTTTACTGCCGCCAGTCACAGTCGTGTCATGATTGTTGAAGTCATGGGACGCGACGCTGGACATATTGCAATTAGTGCCGGAATTTCTGGGGGAGCTGATATAATTCTGATTCCCGAAATCCCTTACAAAATTTCCAAAATCTGTGCCCAAATCCAAGAACGCCAAGACCGGGGAAAAAACTACTGTTTAATTATAGTAGCGGAGGCAGTTCGCACTGAAGAAGGGGAGTTAGTAATGCACACAAATCGCTTAGGTCAAAGTCGATTAGGCGGAATTGGTCAGTATTTAGCTGATACAATTTCTGACTGCAGCGGTGCAGAAACTCGCGTCACCGTTTTGGGACACATTCAACGCGGAGGGACTCCTTCATCGCTAGAAAGATTAATTGCTTCTGCTTTTGGCATCGCAGCAGTTGATTTAATTGCCGAAGAGAAATACGATTGCATGGTATCTTGGCAAAAGCGGGAAGTTGTGAGCGTTCCTCTGGAAGATGCGATCGCCAAATACAGACCTGTAGAGTTCAATGGTACTCTGGTTAAAACGGCCCGCGGTTTAGGGATTTGTCTGGGAGACTAAACAATTACCCATCCGAGTTCTCAAAGATTTAGTCCGGGACGCACTCAGAAGCAAGAAACCGGGTTTTTCAACCGAGACTGAGGGTTTTAAGCCAGTGTATTGTTGTAAAAAAACCAAGGTGATGACCGTCTGTGCTTCCAGGACTAAGATCGACCTGGAAGCAGTGACGTTTCAACTTTTTAGTGTAACTTGCAATCAGTTGCGATCGAGTATCGACCCAGAGCGCGATCGCACTCGGAACTACAAAATACCGCAACAAGTAGAAAGGTGAGAAATTGACACCATTTACTGCACAAATTAGAGTGCGCCATTACGAAATGGACGCCCTCGGTCATGTCAATAATGCTGTCTACCAGCATTATTTAGAACACGCTGCGATCGAACATTTAGAACACTTGGGATTTACACTCGATCGCTACCGGGAACTGGGTGGCGTCTTTGTAATGCGGCGAATAGAGATTGACTATTTGCGATCGGCCGCTGCGGGCGATCGATTGGAGATATCCACTTGGATCGAACAAATGCGCGGCCCGCGCGCTGTCCGCCGCTACGAAATTCGCTTAGCTGGAAGTGACGAAATCTTGTTAAAAGCCGAGGCGCTTTGGGTTTGGGTTGAAGTTACAACCATGCGACCGCGAGCAATTCCCAAACAAATAATTGATATTTTTGAATCACAATCTCAAGCATTACCAACATAGAGAAAAAATCAACTATTATATTTGCAAAATCCTGTAAAAATCTATTGGTTTGTAGTGAGGACTTTCGTCCTCTATTCCACGTTTGTAGTGAGGACTTCCGTGTTCTATTCCACGTTTGTAGAAGTGCAAAAAGTTGATTGTCGCCGGGGCCGCAAATCCCGATGGCAAAAAGTCGGATCGCCCGCCTGCCAGTTTGGATGTCACAGAGGTACGATGGAATATAGGGAGGGAGGCCAAGCCGGCGAAGGTTAAGCTTGGTGACAATACCCACAGGAAGGAAAAAATGACACTTAACTTGCGGCGACCGATTTTAATAGGCGGAATAGGACTTTCAGCAGCGCTGTGGCTGCTGGAAACTCTACAGCATTCGGGTTCAGAAATGGGCGAAACGGCACTCATCGGCTTGGCTGCTGCCGGTGCGGGGTATTGGTGGTGGAAGCAACAATCCCCCAAACTCGAACTCGCACTCCCGCAACCCCTGGCCAACCGGGAAGCAGCCGAAAAAGCGATCGCGACTTCCGAAGCCACTATTAAATTGCTGGCTTCAGAAGCTCCAAACTCCGCCGATCCGGCGAATCTAACAGCAAAGCTCGATCGGCTCAGAAGCGAATTAGACAGACAAGATTTGCGGATTACCGTCACGGGCGGCAAAGCTGTCGGCAAAACTGCCTTAATTCAAGTTTTAAATTCTAATTGGGCATCTCAACACCCGCAAAAGCTTAGTTTACAAGAAACAGCACCGCTATTTGCTAATACAAATGCCGATGCCAAAATCAATGGTGATTTAGCGCTGTTTGTGACAGCGGGCGACATCACAGATTCCGAATTTCAAACATTATCTCAGCTAGCAGCAGCAGGTCAGCGCGTGCTGCTAGTCTGGAACAAACAAGACCAATATTTGCCAGAACAGCAGTCGCAGGTTTTGAACTCTTTGCAGCAGAAAATGCAAGGAATATTGGGAACCGAAGATATAATTGCGATCGCAGCTTCTCCCAATTCTATTAAAGTGCGCCAGCACCAAGCGGACGGCACGTTTAAAGAACGCATCGAAAAACAAGTCTCTCAACTCGACGCACTGACGGAAAGATTGACTAAAATCTTAACTGAAGAACGGCAACAGTTGGTCTGGGCGAGTGCAGTGCGCGAGGCTGCAAGTATCAAGTTAGAGGCAAAAACCTTATTAAATGCAGTCAGGCGCGATCGGGCAATTCCCATTATCGAACAATATCAGTACATCGCCGCAGCCACCGTGTTTGCTAATCCGGTTCCCGCTTTAGACTTGCTAGCAACAACCGCCATCAGCACCCAGCTCGTAATCGACCTCGGCGCTATCTACCAGCGAAAGTTTTCCTTAGACCAAGCTAAGACAGTAGCGGCTACTTTGGCTAATCAAATGTTCAAATTGGGATTAGTAGAACTGTCTACCCAAACTATTACTGGACTGCTGAAAAGCAATGCCGTCACCTATGTAGCAGGAGGCGCGGTGCAGGGAATTAGTGCAGCATATTTTACCAGAATAGCAGGACTGAGTTTAATTGAATATTTCCAAAGTCAAGAACTGGAAAATGCTCCCAAAGGCATTTTCAATCTCGACCAGTTGACTAAAACTTTGCAAGCAGTATTTACGCAAAATCAGCAAGTTTCCTTCTTGCAATCTTTCGTCAACCAAGTGGCGAGTCGCCTTTCATCTCAGGTATCTGGGCCCGAAACCGTTAAGTCGGCGGCCAATTAAGTAAAATAAAGGAACAGGAAAGATGCCTGTTCCACAAGACAGTTTTTCTGTTGTGGAACAGGCATCTTTCCTGTTCGCCGGCCGAACCAGGCAACCAGTTAATATTTTCCTTCTTCCTTCTGCCTTCTGTTATACAATCAAATAAAGTTTGCACGATGATACAAACTCAACCAAAAATACTAAGCTTTGAAGAATTTCTAGAAGATAAATCCGAAAACAGATGCTACGAACTCCACGACGGGGTAATGGTTGAAATGCAGCCAACAGGAGAACACGAAGATATCACAGCATACCTTGTTCAAGAATTTACGCTGCTCTACACCCAACTGCAACTTCCATACCGCATTCCCTCGAAAGCGCTAGTTAAGCCACCAGCTAAAGATACAGGATATATTCCTGATGTTTTGCTATTAAACCGTCAGGCTTTAGCGTCGGAACCCTTATGGTTGAAGTCAGCAACAATCACCCAAGGAACATCTATCCCGCTACTTGTTGAAGTTGTCAGTACCAACTGGCGCGACGATTATCTCAAAAAGTTGGCAGATTACGAAATGATGGGCATCCTCGAATATTGGATTGCGGATTATGCTGCATTCGGCGGAATACGTCATATTGGCGACCCCAAAGAACCCACCATCTCGGTTTGCCAGCTTGTGGACGGAGAGTATAGAATTACACAGTTCAGAGGGAGCGATCGCATTATTTCACCTACATTTCCCAATATGGAGCTGAACGTCGATCAAATTTTCCGAGGCGGAGCCTAGTGTTAGGGAAAAGAACAGGCTTTCCGGCCTGTGCCACAAAAAATTTTTGTTATTGTGGAACGGGCATCTTGCCCGTTCAATATTTTTTGGAAAACTCACCACTAAAAAATTATAAATTTATGAAAAATTGTATTAAAATAAGAAATAGGATTTATAATTCGACGATCAATTATACCTGCTTAAAAAAGCCGATCGCCAATGGCTGACAATTCCCTTCAAGAAAACCGCTTATCCCTTGCCCGCGCCAGTTTGCGCGAAGCCCTGGCGCGCTATTCCCACCTGCGCCAAGGGAAAAAAAACTCGAATAATACAGAATTAGAAGCGGCGCTGCAATATCAGTTAGATATCTTAACTTCCACCTCAGAAAAACTAGACCACAACGTCATTCGCATTGCTACTTTCGGCTTAGTCAGCCGTGGCAAGTCAGCCGTATTAAACGCGCTTTTAGGTCACAAAATTCTGCAAACAGGCCCTCTCAACGGCGTGACTCAGTGGCCGCGTTCCGTGCGCTGGAGTGTGCCTTTATCCTTCCTTGACAGCGACGAATCCCCCCAACCCCCCCTCGCTAAGGGTGAGAAAGGAGGGGTGCAAGTAGAATTAATCGATACTCCCGGACTTGATGAAGTTGGCGGCGAAGTGCGCGGCGAAATGGCGAAACAAGTAACTCGCCAAGCTGACTTAATTCTGTTTGTCGTTGCAGGCGATATCACTCGAACTGAATATCAAGCACTGTGCGAATTGCAAACAGCTCAAAAACCAGTAATTTTAGTTTTTAATAAAATTGACCTTTATCCAGAATTAGACAGAAAAGCTATTTACCAAAGTTTGCAAGCGCTGGGAAATTCTGAAGAGTTAGCAGCCGCTGCGTTAACAGAGCAAACAGATAGCGAAAATTTGTCCGATCGCCCAAACAACTCCTCCGATAAATCTACCGCAAAATCACCGCCTAAAATTGCCAAATCATTAGAAATAGTCATGGTAGCCGCTGAACCCGCGCCGGTGCAAGTGCGGGTGGAGTGGTCCGACGGAAGAGTAACTAACGAATGGGAGTCGCCACCCGCGCAGATAGACGAACTAAAACATAAAATTTTGACAATTCTTAACAGAGAAGGTCGATCGCTCCTCGCTCTAAATGCTTTAGTTGAAGCTAGAGATGCCGAAGCACACATTGCCCGTCACGTTCTCAAATTGCGGCAAACAGAAGCCGAAGATTTAATCTGGCAATTTGCAAAATATAAAGCTTTGGCTGTCGGTTTAAATCCAGTGGCATTTTTGGATGTAATGGGAGCAAGTGTCGCAGATTTAGCCTTAATTCGCTCTTTATCCAGACTTTACGGCTTACCCATGACTGGTTACGAAGCCGGCAAGCTTTGGCAGACTATTTTCTCCAGTGCTGGCGGCGTACTTTTGGGAGAATTGGGTAGCAGTTTTCTGTTGGGATTTGGCAAAAGTGCGGCGGCTGCGGCCCCGCACATCGGCTTTTCTACTTTTGCCGGAGTCGCTGTAACTCAAGCTAGTTTAGCAGCTTACGGAACCTACGCTGTCGGTCGTGCCGCCCAAGTTTACTTAGAAAAAGGCTGCACCTGGGGCCCCCTGGGACAAGATACGGTAATTCAAGAAATTCTCGCCACCATCGAGCGTAATACAATTATCGATCGCTTGCAGCAAGAGTTTAAAATTGGCAATTAAAAATTGCCCTAGTAGTTGAGTATGGTGCGTCAGGATAGGGTTATTTGTGAATAATCGAAGAGGTAGGATCTGACGCACGCTATTGCTTATATTCTTATACTATTGTCAAAAAAGAATGCCACTGTAGGTAAGCTCCAAAGCAGGATATTCATCAGTGATATCCCCTTCTTTAATCGAAAATCGTATTACCGTCTCGCGATTCTCACACCTTCCCTAAAATGCGCGATCGTGGCAATTACCGCTATAGAAAAGTAAAATATTCTAATCAGCCAAAAACAAACCCGCATTGACCAAGAAACAATAGTCGGAGCAATACCTGTGAACTGTACAAATCTGGAATTAACTTTTTTTTCAAAACTGTCAAGGTCTTTCATCTCCGATTGTTTCGTCGGAATAACCGGAAACTGACCAGTATATACGTAATAACCGATAAAACCTGGCAATCCAACTTTTCTATTCAAAAATGAGTTAGTTAAGGTTGCAGTTTGCGAAGGCGATAATTTATCCGATTCTTCCACTTTTTCCAGCCAAGCATTATATCGAATGGCTGGTGTAATCATGAAAACTAAGGGAACTATAACTATCAACAAAGCCGCACTAATTTTGCGACCGTATTGAGGGTGCAGAAGTCTTGTAGCCACACCCACTCCCATACCGATAAATGCAAATATCAATATATTTAACAGTTCAATAATTTCGATACCCCTCAACAAATCGCCGATAATCAGAATTGTATATAATAATTTGTCGGCTAGTAGCAGAGCGGCCCACTTGATGAGAATTGAAACGCCTAAAATAGTAGCTACAATTGCTACATACCCGATGCCACCTAGAACGTAGAGTAAAATTGAACCGGCTTGTTTGAATGATTGCATGGAATTATTCACTCTTGTGAAAGTTGAGGAGTCCGATTGACAAAAAAAAATGAAATTTTAAAGCAATCTGGAGTTCCAAATTTGACTTTTAAAATTGATTAGTTTGACATCTAGAAATCAATCTACAATCTACAATCTATCGACAAGTTCCCGCGCCGCTGCTTTGGTGACTTGTGCGATCCGTTCTGTCACAACATCCTCTTCGATCGCCCTCTGGTCTGTTTCTTGTTCGCGATCGATCCCCAACCATAAAAGATACTCGATATTACCGGCCGGGCCAAGTAAAGGCGACCACGTTAAGCCGCGTTGCTGCCATCCTAAAGCTGTGGCTGCCTTCCACACTTGAAAAATCGCATCAGCTTGAGTTGCTGAGTCTCTCACTACGCCTTTTTTTCCGACTCTCTCGCGCCCTACCTCAAACTGCGGCTTTACCAGCAACACCGCTTCTCGCGGTGGTACCAACAATTCCCACAGCGCGGGTAAAATCTTATCCAGGGAAATAAACGACACATCTACTACCGCCAAATCTGCTCGCTCAGAGTCGCCGTAAAGCTCAGCAGCAGTCATGTACCGCAAATTGGTGCGTTCTTTCAAAATTACTCTCGGATCGTTACGCAAGCCCCAATCTGCTTGACCGTAGCCAACATCTACGCCGTATACTAGGGCGGCCCCGGCTTGCAGCAAACAGTCGGTAAAACCGCCTGTGGAAATGCCGCCGTCGAGACAAATTCTGCCTGCAACGGGAATCGCAAAAACTTCTAAAGCTTTGGCTAATTTGTCGCCGCCTCTAGAAACATAGCGCGATCGCTCTTTAATCTGAATTTTTGCTGCGATGTCAACCTCAGTACCCGGTTTGTCAACTACCTGTTGGTTGATGGAGACTTTCCCAGTCCGAATCAAAGCCTGAGCTTGCTGTCTGGAACTGCACAAATCTAGGCTGACCAATAATGTGTCTAGTCGCTGTTTAGCCAAGGTTTTTAATCTGTACGGATAGGGTTAAGAACAGTACCAGATTAGCACTTACGCACAAGCTCCACTGCTAATTTTTGGCGATTATTTTGGTTTTGCGATTGTCGCGGGGCGATCGCCCCTAGGTCACAGGATGTGACTGAGATCGCTCTGATTGTTTAGTTGGATCACAGATAAACATTCATAGAATCACACAATAATTTTTGTGACTAGCGGATGATTTATATGGAGCTAAAAGCGCTACACATACCATGCGGGCGATCGACCATGAAAATAATTAACTTTCCTATCAGAAATCAGGGCAATTGTCAAGAAAATCCCCTGGCATTCATCAGCGGTGATATCATCCACATTCTTTACCCCAACGGCGAAGTAGAAGCAACAACCGTCACACAAATCGATCTGCGCCAAACCAAAAATCCCCTGGACAAATGCCTCGTCTGGGGATGTGTTGACGATTTTTAGCACCAGTTTCAAACAAGAATGAATTAGAGGGAAGCTCCACACCCTTAATTCATCAGTCATTCCCAATTATTCAAATTTTTAATCTATAATTTTTAATCGGAAATCTTTAATCTAAAATTGTATAACCCATAAAAAAAGATCGCTTGGAGGCTGTGAGGCCAAAAAAAGCGATCGATCTAAGTGCTGCTAACTGCCAGCCAAAAATGCAATTTACTGCTACAAGAACTAGCAAATTGACTTAAATATCTTGTTCGCTCAATTCGCGAATCATGTAATCAAAAGGCTGCTCCAAAAAAGGCCCCACAGACAAGCCAGCAGCTTCCACCTGAGCCTTAACCATCTCCTTCATAATGCTAATTCCCATCACCGTCGGGCCAATGGGAACGCTTAGAGAATTGTAAGTTTCCCGCAAACCTTGCAGCACGCGCTCGTCGAGCACATCGGTACTTCCGGCCACCAGGGCGTAAGTAGCATAGCGCAAGTAGTAGTCCATATCCCGCAGACAAGCCGCGTAGCGACGAGTCGTGTAGGCATTTCCCCCGGGACGGATCAGTTCCGGCTGTTCAGCAAATAGCTGGATACCAGCTTGCTTGACAATTGCCGCAGCATTGCTGTTAATCGCCGCCGCTGCCTGTACCCGTGCCGTGCCCGTTGCAAAATAAGATTTCAACCGATCGATACCATCTCGGTCTAAATACCTACCAGCAACATCATAATTTTCAATCAGGCTCGTCACTGCATCGCGCATAAGTTTCTCTCCCAAAAATCTTTATCAATACTTTGCTATCTGAGACAGACCGCCTATTGTAGACTACTACAAATCGGCGTTTGATTAAGATTTGAGATGGGATTTTCACTCTAGGTAGTCTATCCTCGGCAAACGGCAGCAAAATTCAGCCGTCTGCCTTGTATCTTCAGCCGAAAAATAATCCACAGGGCAAGAATCACGAACTGCCAGGCCGCACTGGGCAGCAATTTCAAAATTTTGTAGCCATAGATACAAAATAGTGGGTACTGAAGGCCTACGATCGCCCAAACAGTCTGAAATCGGCCGATCGCCAAGACACAACCAATATCAGGAGTAAGTCATGTTCCAGACACCCCAAGAAGCCTTAAACTACATACAAGAAAATAAGATCCAGATCGTTGACCTCAAATTCATCGATATGCCGGGGATCTGGCAGCACCTTTCCCTGTACCACGACCAAATCGACGAAAGCTCATTCACAGACGGCGTACCCTTCGACGGTTCCAGCATTCGGGGCTGGAAAGCCATCAACGAATCAGACATGACGATGGTCATCGATCCGACCACCGCTTGGATGGACCCGTTCATGGCAGAACCGACCATCAGCTTCATTTGCAGCATCAAAGAACCTCGCACCGGCGAACCGTACAGTCGCTGTCCCCGGACCATTGCCCAAAAAGCCATAGACTACTTGCTTTCGACCGGTCTCGGCGATACAGCATTCTTTGGGCCGGAAGCAGAATTCTTTATTTTTGACGACGTTCGCTTCGACCAAACCCAAAATTCCGGCTACTATTACGTAGATTCGATCGAAGGTCGCTGGAATTCCGGCAAAGAAGAAGCAGGCGGCAACCTCGGCTATAAACCGCGTTACAAAGAAGGTTATTTCCCAGTAGCACCAACCGACACCTCTCAAGACATGAGAACGGAAATGCTGCTGACAATGGCAAAATGTGGCGTACCCATCGAAAAACACCACCACGAAGTCGCCACCGGCGGTCAATGCGAACTCGGTTTCCGCTTTGCAACTTTAGTACAAGCAGCCGACTACTTGCTAACTTACAAATACGTCATCAAAAACGTCGGCAAAAAATACGGCAAAACCATCACCTTCATGCCCAAACCGCTGTTTAACGACAACGGTTCCGGGATGCACGTTCACCAGTCGATTTGGAAAGACGGTCAGCCTCTATTTGCAGGCGATCAATATGCTGGTTTCAGCCAAATGGGACTGCATTATATCGGTGGCATTCTCAAGCACGCACCGGCACTTTTGGCAATCACCAACCCCACGACCAATTCCTACAAGCGTTTAGTTCCGGGCTTTGAAGCGCCTGTAAACTTAGCTTACTCTCAAGGGAATCGATCGGCATCAGTGCGGATTCCGTTGTCGGGAACCAACCCCAAAGCCAAGCGGTTAGAATTCCGCTGTCCCGATGCCACATCCAACCCCTATTTAGCATTTGCAGCCATGCTGTGCGCCGGCATAGACGGCATCAAGAATCAAATCGATCCGGGCGAACCTTTGGACGTGGATATCTACGACCTTTCCCCTGAAGAATTGAGCAAGATTCCTTCGACTCCCGGTTCCTTGGAAGGCGCTTTAGAAGCTTTAGAAAAAGACCACAGTTTCTTAACAGAAACCGGCGTATTTACCGAAGACTTCATCCAAACCTGGATTTCCTACAAACTCGACAATGAAGTCAACCCGATGCGGCTGCGTCCTCACCCCTACGAGTTTGCTCTCTACTACGACTGTTAGAAGAAAATTAATAATTAAAAATTAAAAGTTAAAACTGGGAATTATACCATTTTTAACCTGTAATTTTTAATTAATAAGAACGCCGCCTTTAAAAGCGGCGTTTTTTTCGAGTTTAGAACTTCTGGATCAGAGCCCAGACTCTCCCGTTACCCGACACTATCTGGGCAACGCTGTTAGTAGTAGGACCCATTGTAGCCTCAGAGACATCCTCTACAGCCCATTTATTTGCTTTCTCATCAACAATAAATAAATCGTCAGGAGTAGTGCCTTCCTGAACCCGATATATCTTATTCAGAATGAAACGTGCCTTGGCCTCAGCTTTTGGTATGCCTGTAACTTCATCAGGATCGACAGAGAGGGCACTGCCTTCTTTTAATGTACCTTTTGAGTTAGTTAAATTGCGATCGTCCCTTTGAGTAACCCGCACGCCGTGAAGTTGCAAACCAGGCTCATTCTCAGAGATATTCCAGACAGCAGCTAGAACCACACTTTTTCCTAAACCGAGAACCGCTGCACTAACAGGCAAAATTAGCAAAAACTTGAAATAATTCACCGTATTTATGCTCCTTTGTTTGTGAGATTCTGCACTCATTCTAAATTAGCAATTAGCAATTAACAATGACTAAACGATGTCCGATATTTTTGTGATGATCCGCAATCAGAGTAACGTCGCCATGACTTCAGTTGACGGCATTGCGTTTGTCACTTTACTGACTCAAGAAGGACGAGTGCTGGCCGAGGAGACAGTTGACCTGTTTGAGGCAGATGTGAATTTTGATAACCTGAAGCAGGGAAAATATACTGTAGTTGTCAGGCACGAAGGCGTTGAACCTCGATCGGCAACTTGTAGTGTTACAATCACCGATGAAGATAAAGTAATCATGCTGACATTTGTTTACTTGGAACTAGAACGGGTGCTGCTGGGCATTCAAACTTCAACAGAAGAAAGACTATGACCGTGAAAGTTACTCCGCCAAATTCAATTAAAATGTTTCGCTATCGAGTACATTTCTTGGCAAAAGACCTCTGGAGGGAAAAAAACCCGGTTTGTCGGATGAATCTGGCTTTACAGTTAGCTGATGTGGCGACAACTCTGGCTAGGTTAGAAGTAGAAGAGGCGCGAAAATTTCAACAAGAGTCTGCTAGTGTTGAGACCCAAGACTCGAGGGAACCTGAAAAGTTTTGAGTGTATGAGGTTGCTTTCTGCGATCCGCGCAACCCTTGCGCGATCGCAGTTTAAAAAAATAATCTAACTGTAGAAAAGCTCCCAACTCTGATAATCATCAGTCATTTTTAATCTAAAATCTAAAATCTAAAATTGTATGACTGGCAACTCCAAACTATTGTCGTTGGTTGAGCTAGTAAAAAAACTGTCTGTATAAAATTGACTCTCCGTGCTAAACAATAACTTTCTGCCTTGCGAGGTAATTGGTTGTCGAAAAAACTGCGTTACACTTATATAAGTATCTTTACAAAACAACATAAAAGCATGACTGTTGCCTACCCCCGCAAGCTACGCAACGCAATGGGAGCGCGCGAAATTTTAGCTAATGTAGTGCGCGATCGCGAAATTCACCTGATCACCCTCAACCGCTACCGCTACAGCGAACAGCGCAGTTGCAAAGACCTCACCGACGTGATCGAACGGCTAGACGGGGAACCGGCCGAACTCGTACGCGACCTCTCCCGGCACATTTCCGACGAAGCGCGGCACGCTATGTGGCTCACCGACTTGCTGGTAGACCTCGGTCAAAATGTGGGAACGCCGCCGGGAATGTCCTACATTGACGAATTTGACCGCCTGCTGGACAAAGATATATACGACCCGAAACGCAACCTCGATGACAGTATAATTGCAGGCTTAGTCGCAATCAATGTCACCGAAAAGCGTGGCTGCGAATACTTCTCAGCGCACATCCACGCCCTCAAACAGGCTCCCCAAACCGCAGAAAACATCAAAATCCGCGAAACCATCGAAAAGATTTTTCCAGAAGAAGCTGGTCACGTCCGCTGGGGCAACCGCTGGCTGGCCAAAATCGCCGACAAAAGCCCGGAACACCGCCAAAAGGTGGAACAGGCAAAGCGCAAGTATATGGCGATCGAACAAGCAGCTTTTGAATCGGGAATGGATATCATGCTGGGGGCAGAACTCCGCCGCGTCACCCGCCTTGTGGATATTGCCAACACCATGCCGATGTGGGAACGCCCGCAATACCTGATGGAACGCTTGCCCGCAAGCCTGCTGGCCCCCGATCTACAAATGACCAGAGTCGATGTAGCTCAGCGGGCCTGGAACCGCGACCCGCAGGCATTTATGGAGAAATTGGTACCCATGTTCCTCAACGGCTTGAATACCATTGAGAAGAAGCCGGCGGCGGCTAAGCCCAAGGCTTAAATACGATCGCGAACCTGGTTGAAACCGCTCTGCAAGTCAAACTTGCGCCTGCCTCTGCAGACAAGCGAGATATACTGGTTCCCAGGCATAGCCTCGGAACCAGTGTATTTAAAGTCATAATTTTAAGCTTTAGCAAGTAAACTGATTATTGGAATAGTTTTCCGTCTAAATATAATCATGACTACCAGCGAGCCGAACCTACAAACAGCTTCCGCAGAAAGCCAATCGAGTGAAAGCGCGATCGCCTCCGAGCAGGTCGAAAAAGCCACAGCCGTCACCTATGCAGAAGAAATTGAAACTGTCATCGCCAGCATGGCTGTAGACCAAAAAGTGATGGTCGGTCAAAGTGAAGCTGGCGGACATCTTTGGAAGTTCAAGTACGGCAGTGTCGAAGTGTTCGTACAACTTACGGGCGAAACCGAAGATGATACTTTGACTGTTTGGGCTTTTGTACTGCAGTTGCCAGCGAAGAATGAAGCTCAATTAATGCGGAAAATTCTAGAAATGAATTGGCTGTCTACTTTAGAAGCTCATTTTGCCATTGTTGATAATCAAGTTGCCGTAGTATCGACTCGGACGATGGCGGAAATCTCGGCTGGGGAAATTTCTCGGGTTATTACTATTGTCGCCACGATCGCCGATGATAATGACGACCTGCTGCAAGCAGAATTCGGTCAGTAGTCATTAGTTAACAGTTAACAGTCAACAACTAACAGTTAACAGTTAACTAATATGCAGGCCCTGCGATCCAAGCAATAGTGATTCCTAGCCCCAAACCGACAAGCACTTGAAAAGGAGTGTGTCCCAACAACTCTTTCAGGCGAGCCTCATTAAGGTTGTGATCTTCCTCAAAAAACTCGTCAATAATTTGGTTGAGGATGCGAGCTTGCTTGCCTGCTGCTTGGCGGACGCCTGCTGCGTCATACATCACAATAATTGCAAAGATCGCAGCGATCGCAAAATCCGGACTTTCCCATCCCATCGTTTGTCCGACTCCAGCAGCCAAAGCGCCCACAAAAGACGAGTGAGCGCTGGGCATTCCCCCCGTTGTTACCAAATACCGAAGATTAAACTTGCGATTTTTGACCAACTCGATCGGCAACTTCATTATCTGAGCCGCCAGACAAGCGAGCAAAGCAACCACGAGTACATGATTGTTTAAGATGGCGCTGCAAATTTCCTGCATAGTGTTTGGTATTTCTAGTTACTCCGGCTGGTAATAAAATCGGCTATCGCCAGCAGCGGTAGAGCTTTGCTCCCAAACACTGCCAATTGAGCCTTAGCATCAGCAACAAGCTGCGAAGCTTGGCGCCGAGACTCCTCAATTCCCCACAAACTCGGATAAGTGACTTTCCCTGCTTGAACATCTTTGCCAGCAGTTTTGCCCAGTTCTTCTTGGGTAGCAGTAATATCCAAAATGTCGTCAACGATCTGGAAAGCCAGCCCAATATTTTGAGCGAAACGAGACAGTCGCTGCAAATCTGCTGCTGAGGCACCAGCCAGAATTGCCCCACAAACTACGCAGGCTTCTAACAGCGCGCCTGTTTTGTGAGCGTGAATGTAATTCAAAGTTTCCAGAGAAACATCTGTCTTTCCTTCCGATTCCAAATCAACCACCTGACCGCCTACGAGTCCAGCAGCACCCGATGCCCGCGCTAAATGGGCGATCGTCTGCAACACCTGGTGGGGGGGTACGTTCTGAGTTTTAGTGGCGATAAATTCAAAAGCATAGGTCAGCAAACCATCGCCAGCCAAAATGGCAATATCCTCGCCGTAGACTTTGTGGTTCGTCAGTTTGCCGCGCCGGTAGTCGTCATTGTCCATTGCCGGCAAATCGTCGTGAATCAGCGACATCGTGTGGATCATTTCCAAAGCGCAAGCTGTGGGAATTGCCATAGATGTAGTGCCGCCTGCCAGTTCGCAGCTAGCCAGACACAGGATCGGACGCAGGCGCTTGCCCCCCGCTAGCAGCGAGTAGCGCATTGCTTCGTAGATTTTCTCTGGGTAGATGACCGGCAGTGCACTGTCGAGAGCTACCTCGATCGCCTCTTTTCGCTTGACTAGATAAGTAGATAAATCGAAAGAGGATTCCGGTTGGGACGAACCCATTTCTGTTGCCAATACCATCCCTTGCTCTCTTGTACTGAATAGTTACGTGGGATATTGTGATCCGTTGGGGTCGGATCGTGCCGACTTTTACGGCGGTAGTTGCTCGAACTCCGAGCATCAATTAATCATTCTACGGGTGTTGTTGCACAGAAAATCTTTGAGTTTTGATAACTTTGTCAATTTACCAGTCAATCTCAAATTTACAATCTCAAATATCAAATCCGCTGCTGAAGTCTGGCGACTTCCAAAAAGCGCTGCACTGCCGCCGTTGGATCGCTGCGCCAAATCAGAGCGATCGCCACAATGCAGGTTGATTCTGGTAACGCTTTGTAAACAACCCCGCTGCGTTGAAAATTTTGCATTGATGCCGGGACGATCGCCACTCCCATCTCGGCGGCTACCAAGCTGACAATCGTTTGCATTTGAATTGCTTCTTGAGCTGCGATCGGGCTAAAACCTGCTTGCTGACAAAGACTGACGATCGGATCGTACAACCCCGGAGCTAGGGAACGCGGAAATAGGATGAACGGTTCCGTGGAAAGTTCGCGTAATTCCACCTTCGCGCGATCGGCCAAATGATGCGTTTCTGGCAGTGCCACGATCAGCGGTTCTCGAAAAACGATTTCAGAATTTATCCCGTCTTCCTCAACCGGAGGGCGCACGAAGCCGATATCAATTTGCCCGAACCGCAGCCGCTGCAACTGTTCGTTTGTCGTCAGTTCGTGCAGTTCCAGCTTGACGGCGGGACACCGAGTGCGAAAGGCCTGCAAAATCGCTGGAACCACGTTGTGGGCGGAGGAACTCACAAAGCCGATCGTCAATTGTCCGAGTTCGCCCCGACTGGTTTGTCGGCCGAGTTGAATTGCTCGATCGACTTGCTGCAAAATTTTCCCTGCCTCCTCGAAAAAAACCTGTCCCGCTGCCGTTAAATGCACCGTCCGCTTGGTGCGGCGAAACAATTGAAACCCCAACTCTGCCTCTAAATGCTGGATTTGTTGGCTCAGCGGAGGTTGCGCAATATGCAGTTTTTCCGCTGCACGAGTGAAATTCAGTTCCTCTGCAACTGCAATGAAATAACGCAAATGCCGAAGTTCCATAGCTCCCCTATCATTTATATTTTAAAAGTATAAGTTGTTAGTTAAACATATATTGGACATTGATGATGCCATTTAATACAGTGATTGATAGGCGAAGTTGAGAATTAAACAATGGCTAATTTGGATATCAAAATTAGAGAAGCAGAGCTGGCTGATTTGGAATTAATTGTGGATTTTATTTCACAAAAAAGCGAGTTCGATGGAGCTAAAAATCTGTTGAGAGCAACAGCAGATAAATTGCAGCAAACGTTGTTTTGCCAGCCTCTGCTAGTGCGGGTTTTGTTGGCTGAAGTTGCAGGAACAGCGGTAGGCTTTGCTCTTTTTTATTCCTCCTATTCAAGTTTATTGACGCAGCCGTGTCTTTGGCTTGATGATTTATTTGTGCAAGCTCCTATGCGAGGAATGGGAGTCGGTACAGCGCTGTTAAAGTATTTGGCACAAATTGCTGAGTCCACAAATTGCGGGCGTATGGAATGGACTGTTAATACTAGCAATGCACCGGGAATTACTTTTTACCAAAAGCAGGGAGCGCGCATTTTGGAAAATATTAGGGTTTGCCGAATCGAGGGAAGTGCGATAGCCCAACTCGCCAACAAATAAGTTGATTGGTTTTGTGAATAAGAATTTTTTTTTATTAACCGCAGAGACGCAGAGAACACAGAGAAAGAGAAGAAAAATTCAGGGTAGTTATCATGGCACAAAATTCTTGGAATACCGCTCTTTATGAGAAAAATCATGCTTTTGTTTGGCAGTACGGCGAATCGCTTTTGGAGTTACTCGCTCCGAAGACTGGTGAACAAATTCTGGATTTGGGCTGCGGTACCGGACAGTTAACTGAAAAGATCGCTCAAAGTGGTGCTTTTGTGCAAGGTATTGATTCATCTTTGTCGATGATTTCCACGGCAAAAGTTAACTATCCTCACATTAAGTTCGCTGCCGCAGATGCGAGGATTTTTCAAGTAAAAGAGCCGTTAGATGCTGTGTTTTCTAATGCGGTTTTGCACTGGATTAAACAGCCGGATGCTGTGATTAATTGTGTGGAAAAAGCACTGAAGCCGGGAGGGCGTTTTGTGGCTGAGTTTGGCGGTAAGGGGAACGTGGGGGCGATCGTCCGGGCAATTTTGAGTGTTTTGGCAGAAATTGGCTGCGAGGAGCCTGAAGCGCTTAATCCTTGGTATTTTCCGAGTATTGGCGAGTATGCTGGGCTTTTGGAAAAGCAGGGATTTGAGGTTAGTTATGCCGTTTTGTTCGATCGCCCGACTTCCCTAGAAGGTGGCAGCGCGGGTATGGTAAATTGGATTGAAATGTTTGCTGGCGAGTTTTTGTCGGGGTTGTCTGATGGTGTGCGATCGCAGGTAATGAACTCCGTTGAAGAGCGTTTGCGGCCGACGCTGTACCGCTATGGTAATTGGATTGCAGATTATCGCCGAATTCGCGTTGTTGCTGTCAAAAATTCCTATTGACAAATATAAGGCTACAAATCTCCCCGATTTGTAGCCTTCGTCCACTCAGTATCCCCATCGCGCCGCACGCTAGTCCCAGCAGTTATTTTCTTTTCCTATTGTAACTGCGCTTTTGTGTAGATCCCCATCAATTATCCCCTGCCAAAAGCTTACGAATCAGGCTTTTCGGATGTTGAATTTTACAGTCATATTTGTAGGGGTAAGCCGGCTAAATAAAAAATATTGTTAGCATGATACTTAGCCTCAACCAAAATAGACTCTTCCTTAACAAATAATAATCTAAGCTGACGTTTCCATAGGGAGCCGGAAGCAAAAACGAACTAACACTTAAGGAAATAGGAAATGCTACAAAAGTTACGCTCAAAGCGTTTAGCCCTTCTCCCCAGTGCGACCAATTTCCCGCAGAAAGGCGCGCCGTTAGCCATTTGTAAATTTGCTGATAGCGAAAAACTCGATCGAGAAAATGTGCGATCGTAAATTAGTATCCGCAAATACCGCAACAACTCGGTTTCATGGATAAACCGGGTTGCTAAACACAGACCTTAGTTTAAATCTGTTCTTCCCCTTGATTAAAACGCTGAATTTCGTGATTTTCCTCGACTTGCAAAGTAGCATCATTGGGAATATTGAGGATGCCTGTAAATTAACTTTGGCTTATTTTCCAAGCTTGTTCCTTATTTTTGTGTTCGGCAAGTTCTTGCTGTAAATTGTCAATAATCTGTTGAAACTGAGCGGCTTGTCTCAGCATTTCTTGTTCTGAAAAGTCCAGCAATTGCATCAGAGTAGCCACTTGATATTCCAGTAATTGGGTTTCGCAATTATTGTTATTTGTAAGAAAGGTTGTATGCTTTTCTGAATATTCAAAAACACTCTTTTCGTCGGGAAGGAACAATGCTGTTTTGACACTAAGTGCCAAATCTTTAAACATTTCAGCCCTGCGTTGGGAAATTTTAACTTTCAGGAACATCACTACCGCAAACAAACTTCCTGACGGCAGAAGTCCCCCAAATCCCAAGACAGACTTGACATTGTAGGGAATAATTAAAGAATTTTGCTCAGGAATAAAGGGGCTGCCTTTTGCCTCTGATACATAAAAAATATTTAATACTGCCGGCTCTAATTGCAGGAACCTTTCTGGCTCACTTCCGAGGAATGTAGGAATGTCTAAACCAAACTGCCGGATTATTTCCGAAATCGCCGGCATTTGAGCCACTAATTTTGTGCTAACTAATGGAATAGCTCTATTTTCTGCTGCTGTGTGCCGAGAATTCCACTGCGGTTCTGTGCCTGCGGCTGCTAGCAGAGTCCAACATTTCATGTCGGCGGCGGGGGAATTGCCCTTCATCAAGTGGCGGGCGGATTGTTGCAATGAGTCTTCTAATTCCCGGTAGGGATGAGTTTTGAACAAACGCACTAAGGCACAGCTATTTTCTCCAGTTTGCGAATCGCAAAAATGTTGGTAAATATAGTTAACAATCTTCTGGCTGGTGGCTTCCATACTAGCAGTATTTCTACCTAAGTGGCGCAGGACTAAGCTGCATTTAGCCATGTCTTGCGGGGTAAATAAGGTAATATCGTACATGAAAAAATGCTCTCCAAGAGCTCAAACACTCTTGTTCATTTATCGTTAAGGCCGCTACGGCATCCGGAATCCTACTGAGAGTTTTGAACAAAGTGTTAGTGAAAATATGTATAAAATTAGCCCGCCAAATGCAGCGCTTGTCTGGCAGGATACAGAAATTAAGATTAAAGCAAAAAAAAATCTATTTCCTAGGGTAGGCGACAAGGACAGAAAAGCAGATGTACAATCATTAAAAAAAATTTTAATGACAACTCTCCTAAAGAAATTAAAGAAACGGAGTTTTTCACCGGATATGCCTCGCGTTTTACAGGGCATTTTCGTAGATAAAAGTCGGTTTCTGGGTAAGCCATATTCACCGAACTCCTAGAAACTCAAGCTGCAATTTTTGTGGCGCGCGATCGCACGCCGATTAATCAAAAATTGGTAAAATTTCGGCAGTCTTGGACGCAGAAACCGGGTTTGCTTACAGAGAAAAAACCCAGTTTCCTGGGTATTGGTAAGTAGAGGGTGTGTTCAAAACTTTTAACCACCCTAAACAACTCTATTGAGCTGGTTGAGACTTTGCTTCCAGGGCATCTTTAGCAGACAATCCCTGATCTTGAACGCCAAAATACCACAAACTAGCAGCAGCTTCGGCGCGAGTCACGGCTTTCTTCGGCTGAAACAGAGTAGTAAAACCAAAAACGCGGCGAATATTCGCCAAATCTCCATTGTTAAAATCAGCTAAAACTGCCCGCGATGCCTGGGAATCAATCTTAGAAGCATCTTGAAAACCCCACTTTTCTTTCACTCCGTCAATGTTAGCTGTCGGTAAAACTTGACGACTATCTAAAGGCACTTTCCAGAGAATCATTGTTTCGCGAGTTAAAGGTGCATCGGGGCGAAATTTCACATCTTTACTTTCACCCGAAAGCGAACTCGGAATTACACCGGCTTCTGCTAAACCTTGAATTGCTGAAAAATCGGGGTCTGTTTTGGGTACGTCAGAAAAGGCTGGTTCGCTAGAGTCTACTGCTAATCTAATTTGTTTGGCTTGACGGCTAGCATAAATCTGATTGTTAGCTGCTACTAACCAGCGGGCGTATTCGCGGCGAGTGACAATTTTGTTGGGTTTGGGCAAAGTGCTGGCTGTTTCTAAATTAGCACTTTCTGTCGTTAGCGAAGCGCTCGGAGAGGATCGCACTTTCAGCACTTCCAACTGACTTAAATCAGCTACATACTGCCGCAACTGTTGAGGAATTTGGGTATCTAGTTGGCTAACTTGTGCTGATTTTGGCGAGGCGGATGGCGTTGGAGTAGTTCTTTCTGAATTAGATGGAGTTGGTGAAGCGGTTGGAGATGCGCTAGACTCGGAATTGTTAGGTTGCGGACTGGCGGCAATTTCGGGGCTTTCTTTGCTGTAGTCGATCGCAAATTCTGTAGAACCCCCTACTTTCTGAGTAGGAGAAAGCGACACAGTTACCCGTAAATTATCTCGCGTTGCTACCAAAGAACCTTGTCCCTCGGCGGTGGGGCGGCTGACTATTTCCCAGTTGCGACGCCCAAACTCTGTGGAGTAAAAGTTCTGAACCGAATTAACAGGATCAGTGCTTTCCCAGCGCAGCCGCACATTTTTTTGCGACGGATCGGTTTGCCCACCAACTTCTATTAACTCAGCATTAGGATAGAGTGGAATCTCTGTCGGGAAATCGGGAGGAAGTTTGGCGGTAGAGTTTGTCTCAATTGCTGTCGCTGGTGGCGGGGAAGAGAAAACTACTGGGTTTTGTTTTAATGTGGGATCGGCGGCTAATGATTCTTCGAGGGCCTTGCTGTTGGGGCTGTTTGCACAAGCTGTGACAGCAGCCAACAGACACACAGCCAGCCAAGTATTTACAGCAGCGAGTATATTGGTTTTATTGGTTTTAGATCGACCTGGAGATTTGCCTTGCCGTTGAGTAAATATAATATTCAGCATAAATCGCCCCTTTGCAGATATATTTCTAGGCTAGCGCAGATCGATCGGGCATATATAATTTTTACCCAAATGAAATTTCTGTATTTACTTCTAGTTACTGCTACATTAGTTTCATACCCTGTCAAGTTTGCCCGTCCCGCTGCATCTCAACCAGCCCCGCTGCGGGCAGAAATTCAGACGCCAGAGTGGCAGCCATTTTGCTCGGCGATGGGTCAGTTTGCGATCGATATGCCCGCAAATCCCAAAATTAA
This sequence comes from Microcoleus sp. Pol12B3, assembly GCF_036701355.1. NCBI lineage: Bacteria > Bacillati > Cyanobacteriota > Cyanophyceae > Oscillatoriales > Microcoleaceae > Microcoleus > Microcoleus sp. Pol12B3. Next base: position 46,390 of record NZ_JAUBQS010000033.1, on the reverse strand, counting down.
TTCCGAAACTTTTTCAAATCAAATTATTGCTCATACATACCGATCGAACTTAAAAAACAAAGAAACTTATTTGCTTCAATACTTTGACCTTGATTTTAGGCTGAGGAACAATAATATCAATAATACCAGAATTACTTTAAACAATGCCGTTGATTTTTTCGTCGTGGCAGCGAATGCTAAAGTTTTGCAGGTGCGGGATATTTCCCTCGGAGGCTATCCCGGAAAAGAATTTGAGTTTCAGCCGCTTTCCCCCAGTGAACCCGTAGGTGTAGGTCAAGTTTTTTTGGTGGAAACGCGCGTTTACGGCCTGGTTGCCACTACCCCAGAACCAGAAAATGCTCAAAAATTTCTCGACTCTTTTCGTTTGTTTTGAAGCAGGAAGTTTGGCAATGAGTAGTGTAGGAAATTTAACATATTTAATGGAGAGAGGTTGAGGGAATAAGTCACAGGTTCCAGGGAATAGAGAAAAATTAGTTGGGATTGGCGATCGAATTTATTAATAAAACTTACGCTTTTCAACTTGTTGTCTAGGAAAAAAGTGACCTGAGCAAAGAAAAATTTCGGCATCAACCGAGTTTCTGAGGAATAATGCGCTCAGAACTCATTAATTTAAATGTGACTTAAGACCTTATTTTATTTTTTGTACTCTATCTAACGGAATAGATAAATTTTACACCTGTGGAGCGATGTAGATACTTCCTCAAATTTATATATTTGATATAAGGATTTTTAAATCGCAGAAAGCACAAGCAAAGATGCTCTCTTGCTCCATCTGGCTCCCATCTGGCTCCCATCTGGCTCAACGAAGTCAAGGAAGTGAAGTCAAGGAAGTCAGGCTCATCGAAAGCTTACCCGGAGGGTATTAACATATTATGAACAAACTAACACCCATTCTCCTCAGCGGCATCCTGTTATTTGGAGCTGCTGCTTGCAGCGAAGGGGCTAAAACTAGCGCTGATGCTCCTAATTCTACCACAGAAAATACCACCAGCCCGCCCCCAGCGGAGACAGTTCAAAAAACTCAGGGTGACGCAACGAGCGATATTCGCAAAAATCAAGCAAATTCTGATATCAGGGCCAGAGAACAGCGCAACAATGTGACGGGTGGCGATGCTGTAAGAGCCGATGGCGACCTCCAAAGTGAAGTGCGCTCCAAGTTAGAAGTAAACATCACTAAAGGTCAGCTAACTGTTGATGCAAAAGACGGGGTTGTCACCGTAGGTGGCACAGTTCCCAATCAAACTGATTTAGCTAAAATTGAGCCACTAGCTAAAGAGATTAAGGGTGTTAAACAGGTCAATGTTACCGCTGTTGTCGCCCCCGCTGCATCCGCATCGCCTAGCAGCAATCAATAAATGTGAAGGAAGAAGTCCGAGGAAAAGAAGGGAAAAAGATGTAGTTCTCTAGGAGAGAAGTCTGAGGGTAGAGGGTAAAGTTTGGCATTGTAAGATTGCTTTCGCAGCGGATCGCAACGCTTAGTTAACTCTATAGGGAGAGCGTGGTTTTAAGTTAAAGAGTTTAAATTGAAGTTAAAATTCATGAACTCAAAACTCCCGCAAGACCTACACTTTCCCCTTCCTAATTTCCGATTTCCCATCCCGGAGAATTAGTTGGAAACCAGCCTGAAGATAGAGACAGAGGTTATTCCCAGCGACCGATGAAAATTGTTGGGAAAGAATGACTAAATGTGATTGATGGCAGCAAGCAGAGCATAAATTCTGTGGTTGTGAAAAAGTAGTATATTTTGCAGGAGAAAGAAAATGGCTTTAGGTCAACACAAGCGAGCTGTAGGAGCATTTTCTACTTACCGAGATACGGAACTAGCCCTGAAGGAGCTACAAAGTACCGGGTTTCCGATGAATAAAGTTTCGGTAGTTGGGGAAAATCTCGATCGCAACGAAATTGCGGGCGCTACCGCTGGTAAGGGTACCGACGAGAAAGTGGGCGGTGGTGCCAAAGCAGGCGCGACAGCGGGAGCAGTGACGGGCGGTTTGATTGGGTTACTCGGAAGCATTGGAGCGCTAGCGATTCCCGGAGTGGGTCCGGTGATGGCAGGGGGTGCGATCGCAACTCTGCTGGCAGATACTGTGGTCGGAGGCGCGATTGGGGCTGCAGCAGGCGGTTTGGTCGGCGGTTTGGTCGGCTTGGGAGTTCCCGAAGAAAAAGCTAAAGTTTATAACGATCGCGTCTCGCGCGGAGAATATTTGGTATTCGTAGAAGGAACAGATGCCGAACTTGCCACAGCCGAAGGAATTATGAGCGTGCGGGGCATTCAGGATTGGGGCATTTACGATGTGCCGGCAGACACCGGTCGCAGAGCTTCGGGTCGCCAGAAGCGCGCGGTGGGAGTATTTTCAACCCGCCGCGAGACGGAACACGCACTGGGAGAACTGAGAACTGCCGGTTTCGACATGAATCGGGTTTCGGTCATCGCTAAGGATGCTGACTCGAAAGGAGACATCGCAGGCATTGACGTGCATGACAGCGCGGACAACAAATCCGATGAAGGAGCCACAAAGGGCGCACTCACAGGTGGTACTTTGGGCGGTTTGACAGGCTTGTTGGTAGGTCTGGGCCTAGTGGCAATTCCGGGAATCGGGCCGATTATGCTGGCAGGAGCCTCAGCTACGGCGATCGCCACTACACTTGCCGGTACGGCTTTGGGTGCAGCAGCAGGCGGCTTGATCGGAGCTTTAGTCGGTATGGGAATTCCCGAAGAGGAAGCTAGAGCATACAACGATCGCGTAGCGAGAGGAGATTACTTGGTACTGGTTGACGGCAGCGAAACAGAAGTCGCTCAAGCCGAAAGCATTCTGAGTCGCGGAGGTATTCAACATTGGAACACCTACGACTATCCCAGCGTAGATACTTCTCGGGCTGATTACGGCGCTCCTGGCACTCCCGGTGTTGATACCACGGCTGATATTTACGATCCCAATCAGGGCATCACCGGCCACCGTCGGATTTAATAATAATTCAGACTTTGTTTGGGTATTGTTTCTACTTTCTGCAGGGTAGTCGCACTCCCGGACTCGGATTGTCGAAAGCGATCCAACCAACATCGGCGAGCTAGCGGTTTTACGCTTCGTCGGTAAAATTATCTCAAAAGTCGGCTTTTTATCTGAAAGCCGGCTTTTGTTTTGTTCTGGGAACTTAAAAAAGCCACCTGTCAAAAGTTTAATTTTGATTAGGGTCCCAGTCCGTGAGCTCGGCTTTGCGCCGGAGGATCGATCGGCTCCCTGAATTTTAACAGCAGAAATCCGCAGCGGTTTTTTAGTCTGTAACACTCACTACTGCTCGATTTTAAACCCCGCAGTATTATCAAATTTAATGACCTAAATTACCACAGATATTGCCCAGTTAGTCAAAGAGCGACTATCTTTAATTATGGGTAGCTAATTTCAGCAACTTATACAGGTGAAGTAGCCAGTCCCGCGCGCCGAGTACGGCATGCAGTGGTCGGCAGCTATTAGAATAATATTGTCGTCGCCTTCCCGCAAGACTTAGGCTGGTCATTGCTTGGCTGTAGCAGCCCAATTGCTGTTGGCAAGACCTGCGGCATGAATACAGTTTTTCTGGGAATGCCTCAGAGAAACATTTGAGAAGCCCAGGAACAGCTTTTATGTCCGGGAGCGCGTCTGGTGTCGAGAGTTCTGTAAATTAGAACCGCAAGCGCTCATGGATCGAGAAAACATTAACAGCAAGCACAGCAGCGCGGGAATACGGGAACGACTCGCGATCCATTTTTTCGCGCAATCTCAGGCTCAGCACAGCGTATTGCTTGCTTCGCCGGCGATTCGCTCAGCACTCCGAGGGAAGCCTCCCTGTTGGTTTTCACTGGCACGGAGCACAGTGGGGGGAGGTGACACTAGCTGAGCTGGCCTGGTGCTGCCGTCCGGGTTACTCGAAGGTAGAAAGCACTTATTTAGAAGGCATTAGGCGTTGAAGCTCGGATATCTTCTTTCTTGATTGCACTCATAAATTCGATCGCCTGTACTGGCAAATTTTCGGGTGAGAAGGCCGCGCGGATGCCGCCAGCAATAATCCAAATATTCGATCGACCTTGACAAGATCGATCGACAACTTCTCGGTATTTTGGTAAAGAGTTAGCAGGTAATATTTAGTTGTTACCAGTTAGTATAAATACAACTAACCATTAACAACTAACCATTAACAACTAACTAATTACTAGCAAAATAATACTTACAGGACTTACAGGCGGCGAGAAACGCGATTTTTTCATAACTTCCGCGCTAGCCAAACTCAGATTATACCAGAACCCGGTTTATTTTCGTAAATTATAACTAAGTGAGCAGGGTGATGGTAGGAATCAAGCAGTTTTGACAATTGTTAATGTGGCAGTATTAGTTTAAAAAACTGACTGGCAAACACGATAGTACAAACTTTCACACAACATAGAACATCGAGAAATTAAGGAAACTCACTCAATTTTTTTATGAATTTCACTGAAATTTTAAGTGCCGATGAACTTTTAATTAGACATAGAAACGGGGAACGAGATTTTCGAGGTACCAACCTCATTGCAGCTCATTTGAGTGAAGCTAATCTCAGTAGAACAAATTTGAGCAGCGCTAATTTGAAAGGTGCTAACTTAATTAGAAGCAAACTGATTGGATCTAATTTAAACGCCGCCGACTTGAGCGGGGCTAATTTGTCTAAGGCGAAATTAATTGAAGCTAATCTGGGGAGTTCTAGTTTAACTGGAACTGTGGCGATCGCCGCAGATTTTAGCGGGGCAAATCTCAGCGGAGCAATATTGTCTCAGGCTGACTTGAGCAAAGCTGTGATGACGGGAGCGAGTTTAGTAGGAGCTTGTTTGCTAAGCGGCTCGAAACTAACTGAGGCTAATTTGAGCGGGGCGACGCTGAGCCGAGCAATTATGAGCGGGGTTGATTTAAGCAGAGCTAATCTGACTAGAGCGATTCTCAGCGAGGTAGATTTGAACGGGGCGAACCTGAGCGGAGCAACTTTAACTAGGGCTTATCTCAATCGCGGAAATCTCAGCGGTGTCAATTTGGTTGGGGCTAGTTTGAGCGAAGCAAGTCTGCGGGAGGCTTCTATTTGCGCTGCTAATTTGAGCGGAGCTGACTTGAGCGGTGCTGACTTACAATCCGCCAATCTAAATGGCTCTAATTTGAGCGGTGCCGATTTGCAGGGAGCTAATTTGAGCAAAGCAAATTTGAATGGTTTGATTCTGCACAATGCTGATTTGAGGGCTGCGAATTTAAACAAAGCTTCTTTGCGGGGAGCTAATTTGAGCGGTGCGAATTTGGCAGGTGCTAGCTTGCTGGAAGCGGATTTGCGGGGGGCGAATTTGAGTCACGCCAATTTATCGGGAGCGGGTTTGCTGCTGAGTTCTCTGACCGGGGCGAATTTGACAGGAACTAATTTGTCGGAGGCTAATTTGATTGGGGCGAGCTTGAATGTTGCTAACTTGAATGAAGCAGCTTTGGGCGGGGCGATTTTGCCCAATGGAGCTACTCACAGCCGGGATTGATGAGTTGACTAACCATAATTAAGTGGCTCAACTTCAAAAAATCGAACACCGAGAAACCCGGTTTATGTAGGGGCTGTGCCAAGAGTGCTGGCCCTTCCTGCTTTCTAGCCTTTTCCATCGCCACGAGCTGATTAAAGCGGTTGGGCTTTAACCGCATTCTACCGAAAGCCGATTTTGGCAGGAAATATCGAACTCAAATCGAACTCAACCCGAACTCGATCGGGGTCAGAGCGCCCCAAAAAACCCTGATATCCTCGCGATCGCCGCTATTTTTGAAATATTTTTGGAATTTACTTGAAAATTTCTGGACACCGTGCTATCGTCAAAAGGTTTGAGACATTGTGAGTTAGAGGTAAAACCCCGCAGAATGAAACAATTGGGAACCCATCTGGTCGCTGATGCTTGGCAGTCTCCTGGAGACCTGCTCAACGATCCTGAACGTATCCGCCGCGCCATACTCGATGCGATCGAAGCCGGAGGAGCTACTCTCATCGATTTGTGCGTACACCAGTTTAGTCCTCACGGAGTGACAGCTACTGCTACTTTGGCAGAGTCTCATATAGCAATCCATACTTGGCCTGAACACGGTTATTTTGCTGCAGACTTATTTTTCTGCGGAGCCGGCGACCCTCACCGAGCCATGAAGGTGCTACAGACAGCTTTGGAAGCTAAACAGGTAAAACTCACTGAGTTTACGCGCGGTTTCGAGCCAGGGGTGGGCATCGTAGGTTCTGCTTGTGAAGAGCAGTATGCGCCTCGTTCAGTAGAAACGAGTGCCGCCCGAGCATGATGGCCAATTAGCGTAACTTTGAATATTTTATGCTAGGTTTTGTTTAAAATCCCACGGCTTGAGCCGTGGGATTCTTGTTGGAATTTACTTTTTCATTAATAAAGGGCGGACAACTAAATAACCTGCGCCGAAAGCTGCAATGACAATCAGAAAAATCGCGATCGCCAACCACAATCCGCTTAAGTCTGAGGTTTTTTTGGGTTGAGATATCACACGGTAAGGAGTTTCCGGCACCTCTGTAAATAATTTTTCTGGAAGTGGCTGCGGCATCGGGGAGCCTTTTGGCTCCGGTTCCGGTAGTGGGAAGGGGAAAGCCACTGTCTGAGGTGGTTGAGGTACCGTAGAGTTAGTCCGCGAGGTGGCAGGTGCTGGGGGCGGAGGTTCAATGCTGAAATTGAATTTGACTGAGGGCATCTGAGGCATCCCTGTCTGGGTGACACTCTGAGCAGAGTTGACTACTTGCTGTAACTGTTGGGATACTTGAACTACTGTTTCTACTTCTCGCCGCAGTTGTTGATTTTGTTGGACTAATTGCTGATTGTGGGTTTTGAGGGAGTCCACCATCGCTTGGGCTGCTTGCAGCTCTGCCGTGACTTCTCGATAAAGGGAAATTGGTACCGATGGAGAGTAACTATTTGAGTTTTCAGGGGAAGTATTGTCAGATAAGGTAGTATTTTGCATAATTGTAGATGGCGAGGGTTAACTTGTTTTAGTTTAGCCTGAGAGTATTTGCAATTAGATCGATCGCAACACAATTCGTCAAGATATTTGTTACAAACATTGAACGTAAATTTAATTTAATGTTACAAGTTATTAGTCAATCGCTATGAACAACTACGCCACCGAACAAAGTATGTCGCAAAAGTCAAGCACCGAGGAAATGAAATACGGCGAACGCCAGATATTGGAAGGGGAGTTAATTACTTTCCCGAATCCGCGAGTCGGGCGGCGCTACTCTATTAACATTACTTTGCCGGAGTTTACTTGCAAGTGTCCATTTTCTGGCTATCCAGATTTTGCGACAATTCACGTTACTTATGTACCCGACGAGCGGGTGGTAGAGTTAAAGGCGCTGAAACTGTACATTAACAGTTATCGCGATCGCTACATTTCTCACGAAGAATCGATTAATCAAATTTTAGACGATTTTGTGGCAGCTTGCGCGCCGCTGGAAGCGACGATTAAGGGAGATTTTTCGCCGCGGGGGAACGTGCACACTGTGATTGAGGTGTCGCACCAGAAGTAGGGTAGGTATTAAGCTGTTGTGGCATTGAGATTTAATTGTGGGGCGGCGTCGAAGCTCACCCCACAAGGGTTTTAAGCAATAAAATTGTTAAAATTAGTAAGTAATTGTAGAGTGCGTCAGGGCAGCCCTCTCAATGTAGTCAAAAATTCCCTCAAACGCTTAAAATCTCGTAGTTGGTAGGGCGTGTACTGCGCGTAGGTTGAGTTTTTTACCCACCGGAGAGTACCGATAGACAGGCGTTTCAGCATTTGGATTTTGTAAACCAAAGCTCAGTATAGAAATTTTCATTACTTGAAATTTGAAAACTCGGAAAGTGAAATAGCGGTTTTCTGCTTTTTCTCCGGTTCACATTGATCACCTCAACAAATCTGGCAAGGCGCACCCTACAAACTCAACTAATCTTTTTGATATTTATCGTTGGTGTAAGGTGCGCCTAGCGCACCCTACGGTTAGCTTTGACTTGCAACAGAAGTCGGGGCGATCGTACTTTTTTCCTCTGTTGTTTTCGATTCTGCCAACTTGTCCAAAATCTCCACAACTTCTCTTTCAAAACTTACCTGGGCACGATTCGTGCGCCCGCCGATGTAGAGTTTGCCGTTTTTTTCCAAAGCCCAAATTTGCGAGTGAGACAGATAGCTCATCAGCACGCTGAGCATTAGCAACCCGAAGCCAGTATAAACTATTGGAATTCCTGGATCGGCTTTAATTTGCAATCCCGTACTGCCTACAACTTCGTCAATTGTCAGCATGACTCCGTTAACTTCTACCGCCGTCCCCGCGCGAACTGTAGTTAACAATTTGCCATCCGTACCGTACACTAACATCGTTCCTTGCAAGTCTTTTGCTAGCAGAGAAACTCCCGCACTCAAATCTGGTTTTGTGGGAATCCAAGCACCCCAAATTCGACCTTTACCTTGAGTGTCTAACTGAGCCATTGGCAATTGTAAAACCGGGCTTTTGTTGAGGCGAACTCGCAGGGCGGATATTGCCCAATCTGCTTGATAAAAAGTGACTCCCCGGTATCTGAGGGGCTGGTTAACATGAATGGTTTTGCGATCGACCTCTTGGCCTGTTTTGTCCAAAACTGACAGGTCAGAGTAAAATTGGTCGATACCACCCTCGGGAGTATAATCAATCCAAAACCGATTAACTCGCATCGACCAATCCTTCGGTATTTGCGGCCCCGCCCAAGGCCCCGCATCCAGGATATTCTGCACCTGAAATTTTTCACCGCTGGGAACCATTTCTTGACCGAGAAATCCCGTCATCGCGCCCCACATCGACCCAGCTAAAATAATTAGCATACTGGCGTGAACAATAATCGGACCGATTTTACCAATTATTCCCTTGCGAGCATAAATTTTTTCGCCTTCTCGAAATATGCGGTAGTTTTTTTGGTGCAAAAGTGGTTCTAACGAACTTAAAGTAACTGTTTCTAATTCAGCACTGAGAGCTAATTTTTGAAACTGCTTTGGTTCTTCATAAAATTTCCAGCGGCGGGCGGCTTTTAATGCGGGAAATTGTCGGGTAAATGTACAAGCTGTTAAGCTGCTGCCGAACAAAATTAGGATTGACAAAAACCACCAAGTCCGGTATACGTGGTCTAGTCCTGCAATTAGCACAACTTTCCAAGTTAGAAAGCCGAACAAAGCGGGGTGTTCTGGATAGTTAGATTGGTAAAATGGTACTGATTGACCTTGTTCGATGACAGTGCCAGAAATGCTGAAAAATGCGATCGCCAGCAGCAAGATAATTGCCAGCCGCAAATCTGCTAGCACCGGCAAGATTTCTCGCTTGAAAAACTTTTGAGGGGCTGTCGCCCAGTTTGAGAGCTTTGATAGAAATACTTCTTTTGATGTCATTGGTAATTATGAAGAAAGTTCGGCAACGGATTTTGTAACGGATGGAAGGAAGTTCGGCAACGGATGTAACGGATGTAACGGATGGAATAAGGGAGAAAGAAGAAAGAGGAGGGAAAAACAAAAAATGAATAAAATATTATTATTTTTATCGAGCAAGTCTCAATCAATTTTGAATTCTTTCTCTTTTCTTCCTTCCTTCCTTCCTTCCTTCCTTCCTTCGTGTTATTCGAGTCTTCGCGGTTCGTTAAAAAAAACTTAATTCACGCATTCAGTAGAGATTGCTATATCTTTAAATAAAGACTGAACTCCTTACTACTAAACTTAAGCGGGAAGGATGCGGGAAAGCAGAGAGAACACGCCAAATCCTACTAGCAAAACGCCGCTAACAGGAGTAATCCAACTCGACCACCGACGTAATTCTAACAACTTTTTAATGCTAGCAGTGAAAGTCCCTGCTATAATCAGCGGAGCGACGTAGCCAGCAGCATAAAACAGCAGCAGCACACCACCTAAAACTGTATCTCCCGTTTTGGAAACCCAAGCTAAGAGTGTAGCTAAAACAGGCGTGCTGCAGGGAGACGCTACCAAACCAAAAGTTAAGCCCAATAAGTACGATCGCACGCCTGCGGGCAAATCTTTCGGCACCCACCCCACAGCGTCAAAAGACGGCATTTGTAAGGGTAAAGCTTCGAGTAAATTCAGCCCCATTAGAATAGCAATAATGCTGACAAGAATCGGCAAACCCAGGCCAATTTTGCCGTACACTTGTCCGGCAAATGATGCTACAATACCTAAACCCGCAAGGGTGGTGGCTAATCCCAGAGAAAACCACGCAGACTGGGCTGCAGCTTGCAGGCGACTTTTTGCTTCGTATCCACCGATGTAGCCGATCGTGATCGGTAACATGGAAAGCATACAGGGCGTTAAGCTCGTTAGCAACCCTGCCAGAAAGATGACTCCGACGCTGACTAAACTGAGGTTTGTCAGTTGAGTATTTACTAAATTATTAGCAAATTGTGCTAGTTCGTAAAGTTGAGTTTGCAGGGTTTCCATCAGTCGATTTGAGATTTGAGATTTTAGATTTTAGATTTTAGATTGACTCTACAGCAGAGCGATTTTAGACTTTAGATTTTAGATTTTAGATTGACTCCACAGTCGATTTTCTATTTTAAAGAGCCTCTATAGATAAATCTGGGAGCTTAAACTAAATATCTAATATTTTTGCTGTTGACGACTCCTGGCGGGGGCTTGTATCCCTAGGCAGGTGCCTTCAGCTTCGGGGCTGTTCGGGCTTTGTTGAAAATTGTAACAGATGCGCGCAGGTTCGGTTTGAGATTTAAGATTTTATTTACTGGTTCGGAGTTAAAAGGTCGATCGCACCCTGGTTTGAATTGATATCTTGACAGCATCCTCAACAAGCTATGGGCCACGGGCGCAGCTTGGGAGTTAAAAGGTCGATCGCACCCTGATTTAAATTGATATCTTGACAGCATCTTCAACAAGCTGTTGGCAACGGGCGCAGCCTATTGCACCAGATAATTCATTGACTGCGAAATCAGCCCTAAAGCCTGTTGTTGAAATTATTCAAGCAGACTTTAATTTTACTCTACTGTAAATTAAAGCCACTTTCTTCATTAATAGACCCGTCCGGCATTATTGCCCCTGCTAGCACCGCACCTCTGAGATTTGCGCCCGTTAAAATAGCGCCTTCTAAATTAGCATTGCTCAAATTTGTGATTTGTTTGGAACCTCGGAAAAAGAAGCTGTGCAAGTCAGCACCTGTTAAATTAGTGTCTGCCAAATTAGCATATTGCAAGTCAGCACCGTGTAGCGTCGCATCCATTAAATTAGCTTGGGTAAGATTGCTTCCCCAAAGCCGAGAATCTAAGACATTAGCATCTTGTAAATTGGCGCGGCTCAGATTTGCCAAAGTCAGATTAGCATCCCACAACTTCGTGCCGTTGAAATTAGCTTCGGTCAAATTGGCTCGACTGAGATCCGTGCCTAAAATATCAGCATTTGCTAAATTAGCGCCGGTGAGGTCTGCGTCAGAAAGATCCGCATTCTTTAAGTTAGCACCGGACAAATTAGCGCCCGACAAATTAGCGCCCGACAAATTGGCTTCTTGGAGATTAGCGCCCCGCAAATCTACAGTGCTCAAATCGCATTGCTTCCACAGAAAGCTGACGCACCAATTATCTTTTAATAGGTGACTCAAATCCTCCGAATTGGCGGCCATCACAGGAGGAGTTAAGTAGAGAGTGAACAGGACGATCGCTAACAATGCAGCGAAGAAAGTTTTCAAACTCATAACTTTTTTCATTGGCACTAATTTGCGTCATAAATTATTGATGTCTAATCAAAGCATAGCAAATAATCTGCAACTTCCCTCAGCAAGATTACTCAAAAATATTAGTGTAGTGAAAGGTTAATCAGGGTTGGCGCAGGCACAAACTTAACTTAGCTACTCTTAGACGCGCTTTGAGCTAGAAACCCGGTTGATTCACAGATACCTCGCTGCCAAACTAATATTTTTCCTAAAAACCTGGTATAAAATGACCGCAAGTTTGACCGGGATTTGCCAGTGGAATATCGCTACAAAGTAATACTTGCCGCAGGCAGTTGCGATCGCTCCCCCAGGGGCATATCTGCAAACAATCCTGGTATAAACTCCTCAATATGGGAATAAAGAAACCGCTCCTCTAGCCTACAAGCCTTATATTTAAAGGATTCTAGACGGCATTTTTGTTAATTGCGATCGGCATCACTAACTAAGCCCAACTTTCATCACACAACTCAAGCCCCAGCATCACGCACTCTCATCAAACTTATCACGTACCTGAGACTGCGGATATCACTGTTAATAGCTCAGCTATGGAGGAAAATAAGAGCATACAGTTGAACAGCACTTCTCCCATGCCTACTATCCCCCTTTTCCCAACCCAATTAGTTGTCACAACTATTTTCAATTCGATCGAATCTTTGGGATTCACTAATATTGCTGGCGTATTTTCGGGGGAGCAAGCTGAATCCCGACAACAGGCAAATTTAAAAATTAGTACCAAAAAGTTTTACACTCAAGGTTTAAAAAATCTAGAACAACAAGACTTGCACGGCGCTATTAAAAATTTTACTGCCACAATTAACATTAATCCGCAATTCGCGTCAGCTTACCACGATCGCGGTGTGGCACGCTACAAATTAGGCTACAAGCAATCGGCGATCGAAGATTTAACTACAGCCATCGAACTCAATCCTTACCAAGCCAAGTATTACAGCAATCGCGGGTTTATGCTGACTCGTTTAAAAGATTATACTGCGGCGATCGCAGATTACACCTCAGCACTACTGCTCAACCCTAATGTAGCTCAATCTTATTTTAACCGAGGTGCTATCCACCTGCAAATGGAGAATTCCCTGGCAGCACTAGCTGATTTTGAATCAGCAATTCGCCTCGATAGCGATTTTGCTAAAGCTTACTTCAACCGAGGAGTAACTAGATATAAACTGAGAGAGGTTCAGGGAGCATTTGAGGATTTCCAAAAGGCGGCTGAGCTTTTTAAGCAGCAGGGGAGAATGGATTCTTATCAAGAGGCAGTTTCTCAAATTACAAAGCTATGGTGTTAGTTTAATTTCGTAATTATCAATTGGCAATTGCCAATTGATAATCAGGTAATGTGTACCGAAAAGCACCCTACACCTATAATTATTGCCTCAGTCTTGTTAGAGTTAGCCAATACTCAAGGCGGCGTCTCTGGAAGGCAAGCTATCGGCAACGACAGCAGTAGAAAAGTTAATTGTAAAAGCAGCATTTTGAACTGCTGCGGGGGTGGCATTTTGAACGACAGCCAAAGTAGCTCCTCCAAATTGAATGAGTGTGTTGCTGCCTGATTGGGTGAAGGAGGTGTTGGATAAACCGCTGGTTAAGCCAATACGATCGCCATCTCCCGGCCTAAAATCAAGAATTATATCGCTCGACCCATCCAACTCCAGATTTTCACCCGTAACCAGAACAAACGTATCAGTACCGCCACCGCCGGTCAGAGTATCACTGCCAACATCGCCAAGTAAAATATCGTTACCATCGCCCCCGATTAAAACATCGTTTCCTCTGCCGCCTCGCAAAAAGTCATTACCAGCATCGCCATTGAGATTATCGTCGCCGAGATTTCCGTTGATAATATCGTTGCCAACACCGCCGCTAATCGAGTCGTTACCTTTGCCGCCTCGCAAAAAGTCGTCGCCTGCTTCGCCCGTGAGGGTATCGTTGCCTTGGCTGCCATTAATTGCATCATCAGTGGGTGAACCGAGGATGCGATCATTTGCGCTACCTCCCACTACACCGTTAGGATTTTGCTGAGAGTCTTGGGAAGTGACTTGATAGTTGTTTGGGGTGTTGGCCAATCTGAGGGCCCCCAAAGGCAGATTTACAAAATTGGTACTATTAATTAAATCGTTGAGCACATTAACATCGCTAATGATGCTAGAAACCCGACTAGGGACGATTCCTCCAACGACTTTTGCTGTCGAAATGCGATCGCCCTGCTGCACCGCATTCACCGTTTCAAAACCTTGAATAACGTTGCCAAAAACAGCATAATTACCATCCAAAAATGGCAAATCATCCAAAGCAAAATAAAACTGCGAAGAAGCCGAATCCAAAGCATTAGAACGAGCCATTGCCACGGCCCCGCGATTGTGCCGCAACTGCGGCGTCTGGGTTACAACTTGGTTGTAAACAGGTTGCGCGGCCCCTTGCGGCTTAATTTCCAAAGGAATAAAACGCGCCTGATTGGTATCCGGGTCAATAAAACTACCCGTTCCCAATTGACTTGCTGGAATTGTCGTATCTCTGCTGCGCGGATCGCCTCCTTGCACCACAAAAGGATCTGGCTGACGCACAACTCGGTGAAACATCACCCCGTCGTAAATGCCGCGTTCAACTAAGTCAACAAAATTTCCTCCAGTAATCGGGGCATTAGTGCCGTCTACTTCGATCGCAACGGGTTGACCGTTAATTACCTGGACTACTATAGCTTTGCCTGTTAACGGGAGTGCAGCGCTCATGGGTAAATTGCTATTTGAGTAAGTGATATTGGGGTTTTAGAAGCAATCCACGAATTGCCCCTACCCATTTAATCAGAAAACTGTAAACTTGTCTTAAGTACAGTTCTACTTCTAAATTTATGATGTCTCGCCGCAAGTTTTTTACCACTTTATTGGCAATTTGTCTAGTTTTTCTAAGTTTCAATTTTGCCACACCTGCATTTGGCCTCGGCGGCAAGCTTCCGACGGTAAATCAACCAGCGCCGGAGTTTTCTTTGCCAACAAACAGCGGCGACGGACAAGTCTCCCTCTCTGATTATCGCGGTAAGTGGCTGGTAGTCTATTTCTATCCGAAAGACTTTACATCGGGTTGTACGATCGAAGCACGTCGATTTCAGCAAGACTTGCCGAAATACTTGGCAAAGAATACTCAAATTATCGGCATTAGCGCGGATGATGTCGATTCTCATGCGGAATTTTGCGATTCCGAAGGTTTGAAATTTCCGCTGTTAGCTGATACCGACGGTAAAGTGAGTAAAGCTTACGGTTCTTGGATGAGTTTTATCTCGGCGCGCCACAGTTTTATTATTGACCCTGAAGGCATTTTGCGGGAAACTTTTGTGAAGATTAATCCGGCGATTCACTCAAAAGAAGTGTTGGCTCGTTTGGGAGAATTGCAGGCTAACGGGTAATACCATTTTAGATTTTAGATTTTAGATTTTAGATTTTAGATTTTAATAATTGGGCATGGTTGATGAAGCTTGTATTTGTAGTGAGGACTAAAGTCCTCTGTATTTTCAGAGGACTTTAGTCTTCACTACAAACGTTATCCCGTTGATTTTACTGGAAATGATGGCTGGTAACGTGACAAGCAATATCAGAGTAAATCTAAAATCTAAAATCGCTTGTGCCGTCATACTCAGTGAGAATTAAACTTGCTATTGACTGCAACAGGCTCGGCAGAAGATTCAGGGTCGTAAAGTTTTTTATTTCTGCTAGCAAGGCGGCGTTCTGGGTCAATTCCCTCGAAGGTTGGCGGCAACCAAACTCGGACTACCAACAACACTCCCAAAACCAGCAAAAATGCGCCTGTTGATAATATTTGAACCCAGGGAGTTTCCAGCACTCCCCGCACGATGACTTCTCGCAAAACAGATACTATACACACTTCCACAGCCACCCCTATCGAAACGCGCTGCTCTTGCAAGTAAATAATTAGCAGCCGAAATAATTCCACCAAAACCAATAAAAATAGAATGTCTGCCGTCACTTGCTGAAAATTCAAAGGAGGCAGCAGCGAGAAAAACATTTCTCGCAGCTCGATTACCATGAAACAGAACAAACCAATACACAAAGAAATTACAATTAAATCTTGAACAGTTTCCAGAGCGGTGACTATTAGTTTTAGATTCAACCATTCCGGGGGGTGATTAATCGGGTTATTTGAACGGTTTTGCATAGACTACTCCTGCAATCTGTTTGACTTAGTTACAGCTTAAGTTAATCTGAACTTATCTTTGACAAAAAATAGGTTTAATTTATTTATCACCCTTATAAAAATTCCCTCTGTTGACAATTTCCCACAAACTTTTATTTACTGCGCTGGCGGGTTGACATTTTGCCAAACTTTGTGGTATTTAAAACCTGCTATTAGTAGATTTGACTGGTGAAAAGCAGAACTCAAAATCCTAAACTGCTGCAACTGCTATAAAATAGGAAAATTGTAAAGAATTATTTACCACAGCTTGATAAACTCAAGCTAGTGACTCTCGGCTTTAGTCATACAACAGCCACCAAGTCAACCGAAAAACCCAAAGTAATCCAGAGAGGATTGAACACAATGGCATTTGAACTCGCACCATTACCCTTCGCCGCTGACGCCTTAGAACCAGCTCATATGTCGGCCAACACGTTTTCGTTCCACCACGACAAGCACCACGCTGCTTACGTGACCAATCTGAATAAACTGATTGAAGGGACTGAAATGGCGAGCAAATCCCTTGAAGAAATTGTCAAGGAATCTGCTAAAGACCCATCCAAAGCAGGCATTTTTAACAATGCAGGTCAAGTTTGGAACCACAATTTCTTTTGGAATTCCCTCAAACCGGGCGGCGGCGGCACTCCGACAGGAGCTTTAGCTGACAAAATTAACGCTGACTTCGGCAGCTTCGACAAATTCAAAGAAGAATTCAAGACTGCTGCGACAACTCAGTTCGGTAGCGGCTGGGCTTGGCTAGTTTTAGACAACGGCACTTTGAAAGTCACCAAAACAGCTAATGCTGACACGCCGATAGCACACGGCCAAACTCCGTTGCTGACTTTGGATGTGTGGGAACACGCTTATTATTTGGATTTCCAAAACCGCCGTCCTGACTACATTACTAATTTCTTGGATAATTTGGCTAACTGGGATTTCGCAGCAGCAAATTTGGCTGCGGCTTAGTAGCATCTGAGTTTGAGGACTTTAGTCCTCACTACAAACCTATAAAGTTTGTAGTGAGGACTTTAGTTGTGATGAATGAGAATTATTTAACCCAACTTGCTATTAGCAAACAAAGACAGCTTTCAACATTCCTTCGCTTCGGTCTGGTTGGAGTTCAAATCCTAGTTTTTTACAGAGGCTCTGCATCTTGTAGTTGCTATTGAGAATGTAGCCGACGATCGCCTGTAATTTCTCTTCCTGACCAATTTGGAGCAGCCGCCTCAATAATTCTGTTCCCAAACCGTGCTGCTGATAACTGTCGCTAACGATGAGGGCAAATTCGGCTTCGTTTGTGCCGTGGAGTTTGCTCAGACGCGCTACTCCCAAAATCCGGTGTTCTGAGGTTTCCGGGTCTTGACGATCGGCTACTAACAGCATTTCCCGATCGTAGTCAATAAAACAAATCCGGGTCAAACGTTCGTGAGCGATGCGGTGCTTTAACTTTACCATGTGAGCGTAGCGCAAATACACGCTCTCTTCCGAAAGTTCTTGGTGGAACAGCACCATCAGCGGCTCATCTTCTGGGCGAATCGGACGGATGGTGATGGGACGATCGCCATTAGTTGACCATGTTTGAACGTATTGCGTAGGATAGGGGCGAATCGCGGGTGAAATGGTGTTTTCTGTTGTTTGGAGAACAACGCGGGCATCAAGAGCGATCGCACCTTCAGGAGAAACCAACAGCGGATTAATATCAATCTCGGCAATTTGAGGTTGCTCTACAATCAGTTGACTGAAACGAACTAATAACTGTTCGAGTTGTACCAGGTCAATTGCCGATCGGCCGCGGACTCCTTGCAAAGCTTTATAGATGCGCGTTTGCTCCATCATCCGCCGCGCTAGGGTGGTATTTAAAGGCGGAAGTGCCAGCGATCGATCTTGAAAGACTTCCACTAATTGTCCGCCGGAACCAAACAGCATCACCGGCCCAAATTGTGGGTCGATACTGCTACCCAAAATTAATTCGTAGCCCTCCAAATGCACCATCGGCTGCACGGTGACGCCGAGAAACGCTGCCGGATCGATCGCCCGTACTCGATCGGATATCCCCTCAAAAGCACTAATTACAGCCTTAGCATCGCTTAAATTTAGTTGGACGCCCCCCACCTCAGTTTTGTGAGTAATCGTCTCAGAATGGAGTTTTAGCACCACAGGATAGCCGAGGCGATCGGCAATTGCCACAGCTTCGGCCGCACTCGCTGCAATTTCTGTCGCTACGGTGGGAATGCCGTAAGCTGCCAGCAACTGTTTTGATTCGTACTCGGTTAATAAAGTGCGATTGTTTTGGCGGGCTGCAGTCAAAATCTTCGCAGCAGTCGCACACCCGGAAGTCTCGATTTCGCAATCAGCCGGGAGAGATGGCGTTTCGTAGATAGCGCGCAGGTTGTACGTGTACCGCCACATATAGTTGAATAACCTGACGGCGGTATCGGGATAAGGGAAAGTCGGAATATTTGCCTGATTGAGAATTTGCGTTCCCGCTGACACTTCCACGCCACCCATCCAGCTTGCTAATAAGGGCTTTCCGAGTTGGCTGTAAGACTTGAGTTTTTCTGCGGTTTGCGTCGGATTTGTCATCGCTTGTGGCGTCAGGATGACCAGCAATCCGTCACTATTGGGATCGGGAGCGACCACTTCTAGAGTTTTGGCGTAACGATCGCTACTAGCATCGCCCAAAATATCGATCGGGTTGTGATGACTCCACTGAGGTGGCAAAAACTCATCAAGCTGCTGCAGCGTCTCCGGTGCCAAATCTGCCAGGGCACCGCCGTCGCTAATTAAGGCATCAGTGGCGATCGCCCCCGGGCCTCCCGCATTAGTGACGATCGACAGTCGGTTGCCCTGCGGTCGCGGTTGCTTGGCCAGAATTTCTGCCATGTCGAACAAATCGGAAATCGTATGTACCCGCAGCGCGCCACAGCGGCGGAAAGCAGCGTTAAGCACGTCATCGCTGCCGGTCAAAGCTCCCGTATGGGAAGCGGCGGCGGCTGCTGCTGCTGCGGTACGTCCTACCTTGAGAATGATGATCGGTTTGTCGATCGCCACTGGGCGGGCGGCGGACAGGAAGGAACGAGCATCACCCATAGATTCCATGTACAAAACGATACTGTGAGTGTGGGGATCGTCCCCGAAATACTCGATCAGATCGCCCCAACCGACATCGAGCATAGAGCCGATCGACACAAAAGCGCTAAAACCGACATTTTCTCCCAAACTCCAGTCTAGGATCGAAGTACAGAGGGCGCCGCTTTGACTGATGAAGGCGACATTACCCGGACGGGCGATCGTACTTGCAAAAGTAGCATTGAGCCCGAGCACGGGATTCATCACGCCGAGGCAATTTGGGCCGATAATCCGCATTCCGCCCTGACGCGCTTGGGCCATCACTTGCTGTTCTAAAGCCTCCCCAGCCGCACCAATCTCTTTAAACCCAGCAGAAACAATAATTGCTCCTTTCACCCCAGCAGCGATACATTCGCGGATCACTTGCGGCACCCCAGCAGCAGGCGTAGCAATCACCGCCAGATCCACTCTTTCCGGGACGCTAGCAATGTCAGGATAAGACTTGAGCCCCAAGACGCTGCGGCGCTGCGGATTCACTGGAAAAACTGTTCCGCCAAACGGATTCCGAATCAAGTTCCACAGGAGAGTACGTCCGACGCTTCCTTCTCTCTCTGTTGCGCCGATTACAGCCACGGACTGAGGCCGAAAAATCCGATCGAGCGGATGACGCTGTTCTTTCCAAATATCGTGAGCCGGATCGCTCGCAGTGCTTTGATTTCTTGAATTTATCTGCATAATACCCTACTTCAATTAATCAGCAATTAATATTGCTCTGCTTTCGATAACAATTACCGCATCCAATCCGAACTATTTTTCTGCTATTTTTCTGCTATTTTTCTGCTTTTTCTTCCTCTTCTTCTGGTCTTCGCAGTTCGCGACCAAAAATCTCATTGCGGGTTTCCGACCGACCCGCACTTAAACAACATTTCCGTTGTCAAAGTGTTAGTTCGGAATCCCACTTTGTCAGAGCTACCTCAAAAATCCCAGAGGTTGTTCTGCATACTATTTATTTTAATTCTTCCCACCGAATTAGCAAGTCAAGTTTTGTAACAAAGAGCAAACAGGCTATTTAAAATATTGAGATTAAATATATAGTAGATATAGCGGTCCCAGAAGAAAAAATCGACCGCTAACAAAAGATTGAGGTGAAAGCAAGCTATGTTAGTACAATGGCACGGCTTTACTGAAGGCAAATGGACAAAGGAAGTCAACGTCAGAGACTTCATTCAAAAAAATTACACCCCCTACGAAGGGAATGCAGAATTTCTCGCAGCACCAACCGAAAAAACCCAGCAGCTTTGGAAAAAAGTTCTGGAATTAATGAAGCAAGAGCGCGAAAAAGGTGTATTGGATGTTGATACAAAAGTTCCCACATCTATCACCGCTCATGCAGCAGGATACATCGATCGCAACTTAGAACAAATAGTAGGTTTGCAAACCGATCGACCTTTGAAACGCGCGATTATGCCCTTTGGCGGAATTCGCGTTGTCAAGGCAGGTTTAGAAGCTTACGGCTATCAGCTCGACCCGCAAACTGAAGAAATATTTACGAAATATCGCAAAACTCATAACGATGGTGTATTCGATGCTTACACGCGCTCGATGCGTCTGGCGAGACGTTCTGGTATCATCACAGGTTTGCCCGATGCCTACGGACGCGGGCGGATTATCGGTGACTATCGGCGCGTGGCTTTGTACGGTGTCGATCGCCTGATTGAGGATAAAAAAACACAGCAAGAATCGCTCGAACTAGACGCGATGGATGAGGCAACAATTCGCTTGCGCGAAGAGTTATCCGAGCAAATTCGGGCATTGTTTGAGTTAAAAGAAATGGCTGCTAGCTACGGCTTTGATATTGGCCGTCCGGCGGCAAACGCGCGAGAAGCTGTCCAGTGGCTGTATTTTGCCTACTTGGGAGCAGTGAAAGAACAAAACGGGGCAGCTATGTCTCTCGGCCGCGTATCGACGTTTTTAGACATTTATTTCGAGCGCGATTTGCAAAGCGGCGCGAGTTCCGAAGTGGAATTGCAAGAACTGATCGACCATTTTGTCATGAAACTCCGCATGGTGCGGTTTTTGCGAACTCCCGACTATAACGATCTGTTTTCTGGCGATCCAACTTGGGTAACAGAGGCGATAGGTGGTATCAGTGATGACGGTAGAACATTGGTAACTCGTAACAGTTTCCGATTCTTACACACTCTCTCAAACCTCGGTACTGCACCAGAACCAAATCTCACCGTCTTGTGGTCGGAAAACTTGCCGGACAACTTCAAACAATTCTGTGCGAAGGTATCCAGCGACACAAGTTCGATTCAGTACGAAAACGACGATTTGATGCGTCCTCAATACGGCGATGATTACGCGATCGCCTGTTGTGTTTCCGCGATGCGAATTGGCAAGCAAATGCAGTTTTTCGGCGCGCGAGTTAACTTGGCTAAGACTTTGCTCTATGCGATTAACGGCGGTAAAGATGAGAAGTCCGGCGACCAAATCGCGCCGCAGTTCCCACCGATTACTACCGAATATCTCGATTACGACGAGGTAAGAGCGCGGTTCCAGGAAATGATGGCGTGGTTGGCAAAAACGTATATCAATACGTTGAATGTCATTCACTATATGCACGACAAATACTGCTACGAACGGCTGGAAATGGCATTGCACGATCGCGATGTTTACCGGACAATGGCCTGCGGAATTGCCGGGTTGTCTGTGGTGGCGGACTCGCTCTCGGCGATTAAACACGCTAAAGTTAAGGTGATTCGCAACGAGCAAGGTTTGGCCGTAGATTACTCGATCGAAGGAGAATATCCAAAATACGGCAATAATGACGATCGCGTAGACAGTCTGGCGATCGAACTTGTGCAAAGCTTCATGAACGAAATTCGCCAGCACAAAACCTACCGTGGCGCTGTAGCGACTCAATCGGTACTCACGATTACCTCTAACGTAGTGTACGGCAAAAAAACTGGTAGCACTCCCGACGGACGTAAAGCAGGCGAACCCTTTGCTCCCGGTGCTAATCCGATGCACGGCCGAGATTCCTGTGGGGCGATCGCATCCTTATCTTCTGTAGCGAAACTGCCTTACAGTGATTGTCAAGATGGCATATCGAATACTTTTTCGATTTTACCGCAGGCCTTGGGCAGAATGGAGAGCGATCGGACTAACAACCTAGTTAGTCTTATAGACGGTTACTTCCACGATGGCGGTCATCACATCAATGTTAACGCGCTCGATCGGCAAACATTACTAGATGCGATGGAACATCCAGAAAACTATCCCCAGCTAACAATTCGCGTCTCCGGTTATGCGGTTAATTTCATCAAACTTACCCGCGAACAGCAATTAGATGTGATTAAACGCACTTTCCACGAACGTGTCTAAATCCCAGCAGAAAAAACTCGGCGGTTTCAACCGCTCAAGAGTCAAACTTTCATCCGAACAGAGGGGGAATGAAGAAGCTGTTAAATGATTAACCTCAATCCCCCCTAGCCTTAAGAATGGGAGAACCGGAACCTCGGACAATCCCCCTTCTTAAGTGAGATGCCAGGGGGAGCGAGCCGAGGCTATCAACAAGAGTCCAGAAACTTTTCCGGCTATTGTTAACCCTGCCCTCCCGCTCATCCCTACTCTCAAAATCCCAACCAACAAACAGCAAATTAAATGTCTGGAATTGGTCGCATTCATTCAATCGAAACTTTTGGTACCGTAGACGGCCCCGGAATCCGGTTTATCGTCTTCACCCAAGGCTGTCCGTTACGCTGTCTGTACTGTCACAATCCCGACTGTCGCGATTCCCACGATGGTAAAGAAGTAACCGTCGATTATTTAATCGAGCAAATTACAAAATGTAAATCCTACCTGCGGAAAGGAGGCGTTACAGTCAGCGGCGGCGAACCGTTGATGCAGCCGGATTTTGTCAGAGAAATCTTTAGCCGCTGTCATCAAATGGGGTTGCATACAGCGCTGGACACATCAGGCTTCTGTGTTTTAGAAGCTGCTAAACCGGTTCTGGAAATGACCGATCTCGTTTTATTGGACATCAAATCCTACATTCCTGAACTGTATTACAAAGTCACGAACGTTTCCATCGAGCCTACTTTAGCAATGGCAAAATATCTCAGCGAAATTGGCAAACCGACGTGGATTCGCTTCGTTCTAGTTCCTCACCTCACAGATGACATCGAAAACGTAGAAAAACTAGCGGATTTTATTGCCAATCTGAACAATGTGGAAAAAGTAGAAGTATTGCCATTTCATAAAATGGGAGAATACAAATGGGAACAATTAAAACTGGATTACGAACTCAAGGATACACCTCCAGCTTCACCGGAACTCGTGCAACAAACGGTTGATATTTTTCGCAGTCGCGGCGTCAATGCGATCGGAGCTAGCGGTATATAATAATAATTAAAAGACCGCGTTCACAAATCACCGACAATCTTGAAATTATCTGCGTCGATCGGCGGGTTCCTACCAATCAAAGATTGAGGCAATAATTTTCCCGAAATAAACATCAGGAAAAACAACATGAAAGTTACCAATTTAGAAGAATTAGAAGTCCTAATTCAAAAAGTGAAAGCAGCCCAAGCTGAATTTGCCACCTACACTCAAGAACAGGTCGATCGCATATTCAAGCAAGCAGCTTTAGCCGCTAATGCCGCCCGCATTCCCTTAGCCAAAGCAGCAGTCAAAGAATCGGGAATGGGAGTCATCGAAGATAAGGCAATCAAAAATCATTTTGCCTCGGAAATGATTTACAACAAATATAAAAACGACAAGACTTGCGGTATTATCGAGTCCGATCGGCATTTTGGCTACGAACGCATTGCCGAACCCGTGGGAGTGCTGGCGGGAATCGTTCCTGTAACTAACCCGACTTCCACCACCATCTTTAAATCTTTAATCGTGCTCAAGACGAGAAATGGCATTATATTTTCGCCCCATCCCCGCGCCAAATCCTGCACGGCTGCGGCGGCAAAAATCATCCTCGATGCTGCTGTAGCAGCAGGAGCACCACCGGATATTATTGGGTGGATTGACGAGCCAACTGTGCCACTTTCCCAAGCTTTGATGCAGCACCCCGATATCAAACTAATTTTGGCAACTGGCGGGCCGGGAATGGTAAAAGCGGCCTACTCTTCAGGACATCCCTCCCTCGGTGTCGGCGCGGGAAATACTCCCGCCATCATCGATGAAACCGCCCACATCCAAATGGCTGTCAGCTCAATTTTGCTCAGCAAAACTTTCGACAACGGCACGATTTGTGCTTCGGAACAATCGGTGGTTGTTGTGGATGAGGTGTACGATGCCGTGCAACTGGAATTTATCAAGCGCGGTGCTTATTTCCTCACTGCTGAAGAACGAGAAAAAGTGCGGCAGGTAATCTTAATTGATGGGCGATTGAATGCCGAAATTGTCGGACAATCGGTGCAAAAGGTGGCGCAGATTGCTGGTTTTGTAGTGCCGTCAAACATCAGGGTTTTGATTGGAGAAGTGGATGCGGTAGGTAAAGAAGAACCCTTTGCTTGTGAAAAACTTTCGCCCATTCTCGCAATGTACCGCGCCAAGGACTTTACTGAAGCAGTAGACAAAGCTGAAGCGCTGATAATTTTTGGCGGGCACGGACATACTTCTGTACTTTACACGGCCCCCCACAATCAGGAACACATTCGTTATTTTGAAAGCAAACTAGAGACTTCGCGGGTGCTGATTAATACGCCTTCTTCTCAAGGTGCGATCGGCGATTTGTACAATTTCCGCCTCGATCCCTCCCTCACCCTCGGTTGCGGTAGCTGGGGCGATAATTCCATTTCTGTCAACGTGACACCCCATCACCTGCTCAATATCAAAACCGTAGCAGAAAGGCGCGAAAATATGCTCTGGTTCCGCATTCCTCCCAAGATTTATTTTAAGTCGGGTTGTCTTCCTGTAGCTTTGAGGGATCTTGCAGGTAAGAAACGTGCTTTGATTGTGACGGATAAACCTTTGTTTGAATTGGGATTGACTAAGGAAGTCACAGAGAGTTTGGAAGAAATCGGCATCGATCACTACACATTTTATGATGTGGAACCCGATCCTTCCCTTGCTACTGTTCGCAAAGGTTTAGAAATCTGCAATAGTTTCCATCCAGATGTGATTATTGCTTTTGGTGGTGGCTCGCCGATGGATGCTGCTAAAGTAATGTGGCTGATGTACGAGCATCCAGAAATTGAGTTTGAAGGATTGGCGATGCGGTTTATGGATATTCGCAAGCGGGTATACGAACTGCCGCCTTTGGGTTCAAAGGCAATTATGGTGGCAATTCCAACTACTTCGGGAACGGGTTCGGAAGTCACGCCTTTTGCGGTTGTTACGGATGAACGATCGGGGATTAAGTATCCGCTTGCAGATTATGCTCTGACTCCGAGTATGGCGATCGTCGATCCAGAACTTACGCTGAATATGCCCCGGAAACTGACTGCTTACGGCGGCATTGATGCGCTAACCCACGCTTTAGAAGCTTATGTTTCTGTGTTGGCTTCTGAGTATACAAATGGTTTGGCTTTAGAAGCGATTCGTTTGCTGTTTAAATACCTGCCCAGCGCTTACAAAAATGGTGCTAACGATCCGAAAGCGCGGGAGAAAGTACATTATGCTGCTACGATCGCCGGGATGGCATTTGCCAACTCTTTTCTGGGGGTTTGTCACTCAATTGCTCACCAATTAGGTGCAACTTGCCACGTCCCTCACGGTTTAGCGAATGCGCTGATGATTTCCCATGTCATTCGCTACAATGCAACGGATGTTCCGTTCAAACAAGCGATTTTTTCTCAAAACAAGTATCCTAACAGCAAGTGGCGTTATGCTCGAATTGCAGACTATCTGAATTTGGGCGGCGATACAGAAGAGGAGAAAGTGGAGAAGTTGATCGCAGCCGTGGAAGATTTGAAGCGTCAGGTAGATATTCCTAGCACGATTCAGGAGGCGATCGCCAGTCAGGGAATGAGTGATGATTTCTTCTTTGCTCGCGTTGAGGAAATGGCCGATCGAGCTTTTGACGATCAGTGTACCGGAGCGAACCCCCGCTATCCGCTGATTGAAGATTTAAAGCAACTTCTGGTGCAAGCGTATTCTGACGGCGACACTTCTGATCTCAATCGAGTGTTAACTTTAGTGTAATCGGCGCGGTGCCATAGATTTCTCCAGAAAAGCCTGTCAAGGGGGGGCAGGATGCCTAACCCTACTCCCCACAGTTTCTGGAGAAGTTTAACGCAGAGCCCGGTGGTAAAAATAAACCCCGAAGCGGATCAAAATACCAAGTAGGGGTTGAAAATTTTTGAAATTGTGTTAAAATTTTAGAGGTAACTCTTTTACGAATTTTGTAGTTTCAGTGGCTGTTCGCGCGATGACCTCTTCACCAACCATAGCACCCGTTCGATCGAGTCAAGTTACCCGCAAACCTTATCCCAACTATCGGGTAATAGTTCTTAACGACGATTTCAACACATTCCAGCACGTTGTGGAATGTTTGACGAAATACATTCCGGGGATGACGAGCGATCGAGCTTGGAAACTCGCCAACCAAATCCACCACGAAGGCCAGGCCACCGTCTGGGTTGGGCCGCAAGAGCAAGCAGAACTTTATCATATGCAATTGAGCCGTGCCGGACTGACAATGGCTCCGCTCGAGTCAGCTTAACATTTTTTAATTAACAGTTACAATACTTACTTTCAAATTTGCCAAAATGGCAACATCACTTCATCC
Organism: Microcoleus sp. Pol12B3; assembly: GCF_036701355.1. Lineage (NCBI taxonomy): Bacteria > Bacillati > Cyanobacteriota > Cyanophyceae > Oscillatoriales > Microcoleaceae > Microcoleus > Microcoleus sp. Pol12B3. The sequence continues at coordinate 19,632 of NZ_JAUBQS010000033.1, read as the reverse complement.
TCTTGATTTAGATTATGTGTCAATACACCTAATCTTTTACTCAAGTAGGAGAATTTTATGAATCATCCTTTTGATCTAGATATTGCCGATCTCGAAGCCATTGATTTGGATTTTGAAGAGATATTAACTGATGAACAAGCCGCCCACATCGGAGGTGGAATTCGTTTCACGACTCTGGCTCTAGGTGAAGAAGGTGGGGGTGGTCCGATACAGTGTATCTCAGCTCCCTGTCCGGGAAGTGAAGGAGGAGGAGGATTTCCTCCGCCGCCTCCTATTTTCGACCCTCCGGTGACCACTCTGGCTATAGGTGAAGAGGGTGGAGGACCTTACACGAAAGCTTGGTTTGAAGGCGGTGGAGGCCCTATTTATTAGTAATCTCATGCCTGCCAACAATTGTATAATCTTTTCCTAACTCCTGAACTATTCCGATTGTTTCTGTAATGAGACTTTCAAAGATATAGCCTCATTTGAGTGTCTTTGTTCAAGAGTTCAAAAGTTGCAGCACTTTCACAATAAGTGATGCGACTTTTCATATCTGTACTTGATTTTAGCACATAGATTGATGATTTTTAATTTTTAAATTTCTCCATGAACATTTTAATTCTGGGTAATGATTCAGATGCTCATGCTACTCATATAAAAGATGCTCTCACCCAAGCCGGTGCAGAAGTAGATTATTTAGATACCTATCTGTTTCCAAGACAATTACGTCTGTCTTGGCAACCTGATACCCTGGTTGGGTGCTTGACGCTACCCGGAGGTCGCCAGTTGAATTTTCAAGATATTCACAGTGTATTTTGGCGCAATTTTTCCGGTGTTGGCGTTGCACATTTAAAAGATGCAAATCAACAGCAAGTTGCATTGAACGATTCCATGAGTACAGTGCGATCGCTAATGCAAGCTTGTCCGGCTCGCTGGATTAATTCCTGGCAGGCATACCAATTTCATAAAGAAAAACCACTACAACTGAGTCTGGCAAAGCAAATAGGAGTGACAATTCCTGCAACTTTAATCAGTAACAACCCAGAGCAAGTTAGGGAATTTGTCCAATCTCAGAAAAAAGTAATTTTTAAGCCAGTTTATGGTGGCGCTCATACCAAGTTGGTGACAGAGGCGCATTTAGAACCTAATCGGCTGGACTTGGCTTTGAGTATTTCTCCAATCACAATACAAGAGTATATTCCTGGGACAAACATTCGCAGTTATGTGATTGGTGAATCAGTCTATTCTGCGGAAATTCGCAGTCAAGCTTTGGACTTTCGGGAAGATTTAGAGTCCGAGTTAATTCCGATAGATTTGCCCGAATCAGTTCACCAACAATGTTTAGCAATATTAAAGGCATTTATGCTCGATTGGACTGCTATTGATTGGCGTCTTAAGCCAACGGGCGAGTATGTATTTTTAGAGGCAAATCCTAGTCCCATGTTCAGACATTTTGAGCGTCAAACTGGTTTTCCGATTACACAAAAATTGGTCAATCTGTTAATGTATTAACTCGGACTTAAGAGGCGATCGTAATTTTGCCAATCATTCCCGCCTCTGTATGTCCGGCTACCGTACAGCGCAGGTTGTAGGTTCCCGATTTCATGGGTACAAACACCCATTCTGCCATAGCGCCCGGTTTAAGTTCCAATTCGTGAATCGCTCCTTTAATTTCCACCTTACCCGCTTCAACTTTTTGAGTCCAACTCGCATCAGCAAAGTCTTTAGCAGTAAAATAATGTTTCTGCGAACTGGGATTTTTCAGCACTAATTTATAGCGCTTGCCAGATTCAAATTCTAATAGATTGGGAAAAAACTTTAGTTCCCCAGCTTCGTTACCTAAACTAACAGTAATTTCGGTGACAGGCTGCCGAGACAAATCACCTGCAGCACTAACAATTGCCGCCGGCATCAAGATTGTACTCAAACATAAAATTACTCCCAAAATCACCTTGAAAGTTTTTTGTAACCGCTGACAGCGGTAGAATTTGCCTAATTGCCAACCGAGTATATTGATCATGGCTGTTCTAACTCCTGTTAACTATTAACTGACTAATGACTACTCACTGCTGACTTAATTCGATCGCCAAACTTCATCCCAAGGCCCGCCCCCAACTTCCAAACCGCATAAAGAACTTTGAGCCTCTAAGATAATTCTAGAACGCTGCTTGCCATTTTTTTCCACATTTCCCCCCAACAACTCTCGCAGTTGCAAGCGCAATTCGCCGTGCGTCGTATCCCGGCAGCAAAAAGCCATACCTTTTTCTGTAGGAGCTCGCAGATAAGTACCAGAACTGTTTGTAGTGCCAATTAACTCAATTTCAAACTGACTGTTTCTCGCCTGCATTTTCCAGCTTCCCCAAGGTTCAATATTCCAACTAACTTCCGAATTCCAAGGCACAAATTCGTAAAACTTACCTCGGTAATGCAGACAAATCATTGCTACCGATTCCATCCACCACAGCACGCCCCGCTTGCCGCCGCCAGCAGTTAAAGCTAAATCATTTTCGCCTTGAAAACAATTGCAATTAATCCAAAACCACTTTTGCGGAAAAGCACCGCCCCAGTTTTTTTCGCTGTAAGCGGGAGCATCTTTAAATTCGTAGCGTTCGCCGTTCCAATCAATCCAGCCAGTGGCTAAACCATGAGCCATTAAAATTTGCCATCCCGGCTCAAATACAGGCAGGAAAGATAGCATTCCCGCAGTTGATTTCTGGATTTCTTCAGAGTTCCCCCAGCCATAAATAGGTTGGATTTCGTATTGCCAAAAACAGTGGCTGCCACTTCCCGGATCGTGCAGATAACCTTGATTTAAAGTAGCAGTAGCTTGATAGCCTTCTTCGACGCTGCTGTCGAATACTTGCGGTTCTAAATATCCGGGTTTAAGTTGTAAATCTGTTTTGCCCCAATGTCCGAAAGCCAAACCTTCTCGGTGTGCCCAAAACTTATTTACATCGGGAAAGGTGCGACACAAATAGCTATCTTTCGGACCGAGAATTTGAGCTGCACCGCCACTGTAACGTTGACCGCCTCTGGGGTCTTCTATTGAATACATGAATGCAAAGGATTGTCCGTGAATCGGTAATGTTATTCGGTAGTACCACCCTTCAAAAAAGCGCCGGGAACTGCCGTCCCAGTGGTAGCCGCTGTGGGGAGTTTCAATAGTTTTGAGTTTTGAGAGTGAATTTGACATAAAATTACCAATAGCAAGATTTTAATAGTTGTAAGTTGTGAGTTTAGGCAAGAGAAGCAGCAGGAAATTCGGCAACAGATTGGCTCGACGGATTTAATGGATAGAATTCCCAATTACCGATTACCAATTACCGATTACCCATTACCAATATGATAGGTTATTAATTATGTCTTTAGCACTTTGGCGATCGCCCTTAGCTCACGCGCTCCACCGCAACCGCAGTCTCGCTTTTGCCCGCTACTTGCAACTAGCAACTGTTCGCGCCACCGGGCGTCCGGCCAACCGCACTGTGGTGTTTCGAGGTTTTTTAGCTGATACTAATCAGTTGAAATTTATTACAGATATTCGCAGTCAAAAAGCCGAGGAAATTAACCTCTATCCTTGGGGGGAAATTTGCTGGTATTTCCCAAAAACTCGCGAACAATTTCGGATTGCTGGAAAGCTAGTTTTGGTAGGGCCAGATTATCCAGAGGCAGAGTTGTGTTCATCGCGGTGCACAACTTGGCAGGAGCTTTCAGAGGCGGCTAGAGCGCAGTTTGCTTGGCCGCATCCGGGGGATGACAAAGCCGAGGCTAGTGCTTTTGATTATGCTTCCCCAAATGCGATCGAGCCGCTGCCTAATTTTTGCTTGCTGTTGTTAGAACCGGAAACGGTGGATTTTTTGGAGTTGCGGGGGGAACCGCAAAACCGATCGCTTTATCGGCGCGACGGGGAGGGAAATTGGTCTGTGCGATCGGTTAATCCTTGAAAAAGAAGTCAGTAGTCAGTAGTTATTGGTTATTGGTTATTTGTTGTCAGTTCCAATGCGCAATGCCAATGCCCAATGCCCAATTCAAATTTTAGATGCCGGTGCCGTCAAAAAACTCTTGAATTGCTTTATCTTTTAACTGACACGTGGTAGCAACAGCTAATTGGGTTTTTTCAGCTACAGCTACATTGCTGGTTTGATTTAAAGTTGGGAATGCTGAAGGCGAATTGGGAACAGAATTTAAGGAGACAGATGCTTGAGGAAGCAAACTTTTCACTTGCTGTTCGAGGGATTCGATACGATCGAGCAAAGAGCGAATTACCACTGCTTCCGAATCCGGCAAACTGCCGTGTTCTAGCGGATTGACGCGCACTCCCGATCGATAGACGATGCGGCCGGGAATCCCTACCACTGTGCAGTCAGATGGTACGTCGCGGAGCACGACGGAACCGGCGCCGATGCGGACGTTATTGCCAATTTGCAGATTGCCGAGTACCTTGGCGCCGGCACCGACAACTACGTTTTCGCCTACGGTAGGGTGACGCTTGCCGCTTTGTTTGCCAGTACCGCCGAGGGTGACACCTTGGTAAATTAGGGCAAAATCGCCGATAATGGCTGTTTCGCCGATCACAACCCCCATACCGTGGTCGATGAATACGCTTTTGCCTATGGTTGCCCCTGGGTGGATTTCAATTCCGGTCAAAAAGCGAGCAATGTGGGAAATCAAGCGGGGGATGAAGGGAAGTCCCAACACATAAAGCCAGTGTGCGAGGCGGTGCAGCACTAGGGCCTGAAGACCGGGGTAGCAAAACAAAACTTCCAGCCAGTTGCGAGCGGCAGGGTCGCGATCGAAAATTATACTGAAGTCAGCTCTAAGAGTCTTTAGCACTTTCGGAGTTACCTATTTTGGTTAAACACGCCACTTTCGATTTTACATTTTACTGGATGGGAGAAGTGAGCGGTCGATCGGGAGATTGGCTAGTGGGAGATTAAGAGTGTGGGAGATTGGGGCAGTGGATCGCTCGGAGATGGGAAGATGGGGGTAGAATTTGACGGCATTTTATTGTGGCTATGCCACAGCGTCGCTGCGTTCTATTCCTGTACAGAGATTGTATAGTTAGACTTGACTCCGGGTTCGACAGTACCGACCCAAATCTTGTAAGAGCCTGCTTGCCAGTCTGAATCAACTATGCCAGCATCTTTATTCTGACCTATATCGTCTCCGCAGCGCACCGCATTACCGGGGCCTTGTACGAGTAAGGTTGTGTCCTTGCCTCCGCTGTTGACTTGGAGCGTGAGTTTTGAAAAGTTTTCCTGCAAGACTATGATGTGGTCGGGAGTTGGGGTGGCAAAACCCAAACATTTGTTTTTGTGGCGATCGGCGTTGGCTATCACAGATAGAGAGTACGATCCGCCTGTGGAACCTCTCAAAACTGCTGTTGGGGCTGCAAAACCTCGCGATAAAGTTAAAGTGCCGAAATTAGCTGTTTCTGCTAAAACTGGTAGGGCGGCGATCGCGGCAATCGCAGCCAAGAGCGCACCGTTTTTGAAATTGGGTCGCTGATTATACAACATGGCAATACTCCTCGGTCACAACTTAAAATCACAACTCAGAATTTACCCATCGCAGCCCCTCGAATACAAACTATGGAGGAAGAATAATTTTTAAATTAGTTCAAAACCTCCTGGCTTCTCTTCCTTATGTCTATCAGGACAATCCCTGTACGATCGCGCTCGCTTGTGCCACTCGGATTTCTGCCACAGGCGAGCCACTCATATCCGAAATTGTACGGTGTCAAGATGATAAATTTGATACTCCTCGCCTTGCTGTTGGCCATCGGTTCCCTATTGACACAGGCCTTGGTATTGTTACCTATAAGCCTATCCGGCTGGCTACACCTCCCTAATTGGCTGAGCCTGGCCTTGATTTTTCTGGCTACTTCTTGGTGCTTGGGGGATTAGTCAGCAGTCAGCAGTCATGAGTTACGAGCTATTAGTGATTAGTCAAAAGTTAACGATCGATCATTCCGTTTCTCCCAAGAGTCAAGGCCCGATTGTCCCCGGTTTGATGATGTATACTTCACAATTGACAATTCAAGAATCTAAAATCTAGGATTTGACATCTACCTATAGAATGATGCAACGACAAGTTTATTCAATCTCAGCATTTCCCTCTTCTGACAAAACCCTCGCGGAAACTCCTAAGAAACAGGAGCGTCCGATACACCGGGCGATCGTGTTAATGCTGGTGGCAACAGGTTTGCTGGGCCTGCACGCTAGTCGGCTGGTGGAATTGCAACTGATACAAGGGAAGCAACACCGGGAACGAGCCGAAAACAATCGCGTTCGCCTAGTGCCAATGCCGGCGAATCGCGGACATATCATCGATCGCAAGGGCAACTTGCTAGCAGCAAACAATTTAGCTCGATCGGTATATTTGTGGCCGAAAGAACAAACGCCGGAAGAGTGGAAAGCGACAGCAGAAAAGTTGAGTCCGCTGCTTAAAATCCCGGCGAAAGAAATTTTAAAAAAATTAAAAGAGGTCGATCCTCAATCCTACAGACCGGTGCGGCTCAAGCAAGCAATGCCGCCAGAGGTGTTTGTGCCACTAGCAGAACAGGTGGGACAGATGCGGGGAGTGGAAGTGCGGCCAGAAGCGAACCGCTACTATCCCGAAGGCAGTTTGGCTGCTCACGTGATCGGATATATTGGCGAAGCTACTGCAGCAGACTTGGAAGCTCATCCTGAATATCCGATGGGGATGATTGTCGGTCAGATGGGCATAGAAGCGAGTTCTAACAAGAAGATTGCAGGAGTTTGGGGCGATCGACTGATCGAGGTAAATGCCCAAAATCAAGAATTGCGGCTGATGGGAGAGACACCGCCCAAACCCGGTGAGGCGGTGCAGCTAACCATAGACTTGTCCATGCAAAAAGCAGCCGAAAAAGCCTTGGGGAACCGCCGGGGAGCAGTAGTGGCGCTGGATGTCAAAACCGGGGCGGTATTAGTTATGGCCAGCCACCCGACTTTTGACCCCAATCTGTTTACGCGAAAAATCACTAAGGATGAGTGGCAAACTCTTCAAGACCAGGAAAATCCATTTTTGAATCGGGCCATGCAAGGCTATCCCCCCGGCAGCACGTTTAAAATTGTGACTTCCGTCGCGGGTCTGGAGTCGGGCAAATTTTCGCCGGACTCAATTCTCGGTACTTCGTCTTACATTACTGTGGGGGGAATTGATTTTAACGAACACAGCGGCGGTTACGGCGACATCGGCTTTCGGGAGGCTTTGGCTTTCAGCAGCAATACATTTTTTTATCAAGTGGGGATTAGTACGGGGCCGGAGCAAATTTCTAAGTGGGGACACCGCTTGGGAATTGGCAAGGATACGGATTTGAATCTTTTGGGGCTAGGCGGTGGCACTCACGGTCAAATCCCGACGCCGGAGGAGAAGGAGAAAATTTATAAAGAACCTTGGTATGCGGGTGATACGGTAACCATGTCGATCGGTCAGGGGTTGGTGTTAGTGACTCCTTTGGAGGCCGCTGTGATGGTGAGTTCGATCGCTAATGGAGGCTATCGGCTGAAGCCTCATCTTTTGACTTCTATGACCGGCACAGCGGAGACTAAACGGGTACATACAGGGATGAAACCTTCAACAATTAAGGTGGTTAAGGAGGGACTGATCGCGGTGGTTGCCGAGGGTACTGGGCAGGGGATGAATGACGGTACGATTCCGATGACCGCAGGCAAAACAGGGACTTCGGAGGTTATTGGACAGGAGGATCACTCTTTATATGTAGCGTTCGGGCCTGCTGACAAGCCGGAAATTGCGATCGCCGTGGTTGTGGAAAATGGCGGTTATGGTTCTGTTGCCGCGGCCCCGATCGCCAAAGAGGTATTTCAAGCTTATTTTGGGCAACCGAAAAAGGTGAAGCAGCCAGTAGTTATTAGTCCTTAGTCCTTAGTTATTGGGTATTGGGAATTGGGCATTGGGAATTGGGCAAGTTTCTTGTTTTTCCTTCTTCCTTCTTCCTTCTTCCTTCTTCCTTCTGACTAATTCAGCCGCATAAATATTGTAGCTTTGCGAATTCCTGCGATCTCTCCCGTACTGGTGACAGTGAGCGATCGCAAGTGGTCGAACAAGGGTCTTGCCGAAAGTTCAATTAACCTCAACAGCGGGATTTGTTTTTCCCAAATTGCTCTGCTGGAGGGCCAGTCTAAATAAAAATAGCCGTCGTTAGATGGCGGTAGCGGTTCAATGCTGGTTTGAAAATCTTGATGGGCAACTAAAGAGCCTGTTTCGGCTGCTTCTAGTGCTGCGTCCATTGCTTCTACTGAAGTGGTAAAAATTTCGTATTTGCCGACGGTAGCTCGAACTCCTTTTGCCTCGGTTTCGATCGCACTTTTTCTATTATTTTCTTTTCCATAATTCTGGCTCGTTGTCAACTGCGTCCAAGCGGTAATTTTCTGGTTTCTGAGAGTGAAGCTGCCGATGCTGTATTCTTTGCTGCGGGCAATTTCATCCAGTTTGTCGATCGCCTTTTGGGAATCAGCAGATTTTTCGGCGGCAAAAATCCAGTCCGCATTGTCTGACGAATTCGGAAGCACTGCTAAAGCGTATTCTCCTTGTACCCAATCAAATATATCCTGCGGCAGGTTGACGCCCCAAAGTTGCTGAATATCTGCCAGAGCGCGATCGATTAATTTTGAGACTTCTGCATTAGTGGACACCGCCGATGACAAATCAGTCCAAAAATTCCTTAAATCGGTGCTGGCGACCGCGAAAGGACTGGCTGAGGGAATGTATTGCAAGGCTTGCACAGGTTCGGAGAGTGTTGGAGAAGCTGTGTTTTCTCGCGATGTCACTAAAGCGGTTTGAGCCAGCAATCCCCGTCGGTTGACTCCGACAGCAACTGCGAGGGAATTAAGAGAAACTTGGGGATTTTGCTCGGTTGCTGATTGCGGGAGATGGACAAATGCTAAAGCGATTCGGCCTTGAGTTAGCTGCTGCAAAGCTTTTTGATATTCCGGGGTATTATCGAGATTTAGGTTAGCTGATTCAACGTTATTAATTGCCTCTCGAATCACAATCGGGCTATTGGAGAATAAAACAAAACTTTGGTTATTCCCAGAATTTAAATTGCTGCCGATGGCTGCTGTTGCGAAGCTGGATGGCAACTTTGAATTCGGCAGAGAAAACGGGTTAAAAGGCGAAAGCGAAGCAGATTTTTTCTTTGCTATTGGTGCTTGTTTATAATTAATTTTCACGCCTTTATATATTTCCGACTGCACTGTTTTATCGCCACGAGATTGTTTGCGCCAGTAGGAGTCGAGAAATTGTTGACTGCGATCGACCTTTTGGGAGGAAACGGCCAGTAAAAACCCAGCTTGTTGGCCGTTCCTGCTGTCGCCATCGAAATCTGGCGTTGTGACGGCGAGGGTAATTTCGTCACCTATCCAAGGTTGGATATCTCTACTGTAATCGAGGCCTGTATTGGCGAGGAAACTTTTTTTGATTTGCTCAAATTCTGCGTGCGATTGACTTCTTTCTTCAGGAGTGGCAAAAACTTGTCGCAATGCTTCGAGGCGATCGGGATTTACCAGCATTGATGCTAACAAAGGTGCTTGTTTCGAGACAAACACAGCCGCAGCCGGAGTAGTTGTCGGCCCGCCGGCGAGCAAATTCAGGGGAGTTTGAGTTGTCAGCCAGTAAAAACCACCGGCACTCAAGCCTAAGAGTGCCAAGACGCCCGCAATGAGGAAAGAAAAGAACGATCGCAGCTTCATACAACAAGGACTAATGACCACAGTCTATTATTAACTAGAGTAGCGCATGACCGTAGCTGTCGGCAGATACTTTTTGTGCTGCTCGCAAAAAAAAGATAAACTAAAATATTCTCCAATTCTAAAATCCAAGTAAAATGCTAACAATATCAACGCCCGCCGAACAGCGAGTTTTACTGCAAAAGATCAGTTGGCAATTATATGAAAGCCTGCTAGCGGAACTGGGCAACAAACGTTCCACCAGAATTGCTTATCATCAAGGTCAATTAGAAATTATGGTGCCGCTACCGGAACATGAAAATCGCAACCGGCTGATCGATCGCTTAATTGTAACTCTCCTAGAAGAACTCAATCTAGAGTACAACCCCTTTGGATCGATGACTATTAAGAAACGCAAAAAAGCAGCCGGAAAAGAACCAGATTCCTGTTATTATATCCAGAATGAAGCACTGGTCAGAGGGAGAACAGAATTAGACTTTGCTCAAGATCCGCCACCTGATTTAGCACTCGAAATTGATATTACCAGCAGTTCCTTAAATCAATTCGATTTATATGGAGATTTAGGCGTACCAGAAATTTGGCGTTACGACGGACGAAGCATCAAGTTTTATCCATTGCAAAATGGCGAATATGCGGAGTGCAATTTTTCTCTGGCTTTCCCCATGCTACCGACTGCAAAAGTTGACGAATTTATCGATCGCTGTCAAACTACAGGCGCAACCGCAGCAGTGCGAGAATTCCGGGAATGGGTAAAAAATCAGTAATTGTTGAGTCTACCACGGCACTCCTCGCGCATCGGAAAAATCTGCATCTAGAACCGCCCCCGGATCGAATACAGCATCAGTTAAATCAGCTTTTCTAAACGACGTTATCGACAATTTTTCTATCTGTTCAACAGCGATAAAAAATCCGATCGCAGTTAACCCAAGAATTACCCCCGAAACCAAAAATAAGACAATTCCCCTGATAGTATCTCCGCCCAAAAATGTCACAATACCGCTAGCGCCGATCGCAGCAGCAGCCCCAGCCACAGCCCCCGCCACAATCCCAGCCTCGCACCGAGTCGCAGCAATTGCCGTAGCAGCGGTTCCGGCCACCGCCACAGCCCCCGCATCCGCCCCGGCAATCAGTCCAATCAAAGCCCCAGCCGTCGTCACTGTCACCGCAGTCACCCCAGCCCTAGCAATCAAATTTCTCACCCGCCTGCGGCTTTGTCCGGTTCTGACACCCTGAAAATTTGCCCCCCTCAAAATCGCCCCAGTGAAATTGCAGCCTCGAATGTCGCAACCGCTGAAATTCGCCCCTGACAAGTCAAGCCCTTTAAAAGAACGGTTCCGCAAGTTTTGGTTAGCAAAATTGAAATTTCGAGGTTGAGTCATTCGATTTTAGATTTTAGATTTTAGATTTTAGATTTTAGATTAACCAACCCAAAGACCTAGGGTTATAGATTTTAGATTTTAGATTATAGATTTTAGATTAACCAACCAAAGGGCATTTAGAATAAAGCCTGTGGTTTATAACGAGTTTCCATGTCTCCCATCTCCGAATCCCCATTTTCCCCCGAACAAATTGCCGGTGAAAGACTCACACCTGAAGAATATGAAGAAATCGTTCAGCGTCTAGGTCGCCATCCCAATAAAGCTGAATTGGGAATGTTCGGCGTCATGTGGAGCGAACACTGCTGTTACAAAAATTCGCGGCCGCTATTAAAACAGTTTCCCACAGAGGGCGATCGTATTCTAGTCGGACCCGGAGAAAATGCCGGCGTCGTAGACTTGGGAGATGGCTTGCAACTCGCCTTCAAAATTGAATCCCACAACCACCCGTCAGCAGTCGAACCTTTCCAAGGTGCAGCAACCGGTGTCGGGGGGATTCTCCGCGATATCTTCACAATGGGCGCTCGCCCGATCGCACTTTTGAATTCCCTGCGTTTCGGCAACTTAGACGACCCTAAAACTCAGAGATTGTTCAAAGGCGTAGTATCGGGAATTTCTCATTATGGAAATTGCATCGGAGTACCCACAGTTGGCGGTGAAGTTTACTTCGATCCTGCTTATTCCGGCAACCCATTAGTTAACGTGATGGCCTTGGGTTTAATGGAAACTCAAGAAATCGTAAAATCTGGGGCATCGGGCATCGGAAATCCCGTCCTGTACGTCGGTTCAACTACTGGCAGAGATGGCATGGGAGGAGCAAGTTTTGCCAGTGCAGAATTGACCGACAAATCAATGGACGATCGCCCTGCCGTCCAAGTAGGAGATCCATTTTTAGAAAAATCCTTAATTGAAGCTTGTTTAGAAGCATTCAAAACCGGTGCAGTCGTCGCCGCCCAAGATATGGGTGCGGCCGGAATCACCTGTTCGACATCAGAAATGGCAGCCAAAGGCGGCGTCGGCATTGAATTCGATTTAGACAAAGTTCCCGTTCGAGAAAGCGGTATGGTTCCTTACGAATACCTGCTTTCGGAATCCCAAGAACGGATGTTGTTTGTTGCCCAAAAAGGACGCGAACAGGAATTAATCGATATTTTCCACAGATGGGGATTGCACGCCGTAGTAGCAGGGACAGTCATCGAAGAGCCGATCGTCCGAATTCTATTTAAAGGCGAAATCGCTGCCGAAATTACTGCAACTGCTTTGGCAGATAACACGCCAATTTATCACCGAGAATTGTTGACAAAGCCGCCCGAATATGCTAAAAAAGCATGGGAATGGACGGCGGATTCCCTGCCACAATCCACAGTTACAGGTATCGAAATTAACGGTAATTTCCAAACTTGGAATCAGATTTTGCTGACGCTTTTAGATACTCCCACCATCGCTTCTAAACGCTGGGTTTATCGCCAATACGACCATCAAGTGCAAAACAATACTGTTGTTTTACCGGGAGGCGCTGATGCTGCGGTTGTCAGATTGCGTCCGCTAGAACCCTGCCAATCTTCCCTTGGTAACGGGCTAGAAGTACACCCCCTTGCTAAGGGAGATTTACAGAGAGAAAATGCTATTTCTCTAGCTTCTGAAAGCAAACAGGAAGAAGAGGTAATTCCTCTATTTAAAAAGGCACAAGGTAGGGAAACTCCAAAAGTTTCTCCCCCCCTTAGCAAGAAGCAAGCGCCCCTGGGAATGATTCCCGGAGTTGCTGCAACGGTTGATTGCAATTCTCGTTATGTTTATCTCGATCCTTATGAAGGTGCAAAAGCAGTCGTAGCGGAAGCAGCGAGAAATTTAAGTTGTGTGGGTGCTGAACCTCTCGCAGTTACTGATAATTTGAATTTTGGCAGTCCCGAAAAGGCGATCGGATATTGGCAGTTAGCGTCAGCTTGTCGCGGGATTGCTGATGCTTGTCGGGAGTTGGGAACGCCTGTTACTGGCGGCAATGTTTCTCTTTACAATGAAACGGTTGATGCGGAGGGGAATCCTCAACCAATTTATCCAACTCCGGTAATCGGAATGGTGGGGTTAATTCCCGATTTGAAGAAGATTTGCGGTCAAGCTTGGCTAAAGAAAGGTGATTTAATTTATGTGCTGGGAATTGGTGAATCATCTCAAAACTCAGAACTTCCATCTGAAAGCTCAAAAATCCAAACTTCTCCTACTCTCGGAGCTTCGGAATATTTAGCTGCAATTCACGGGATTGTAGCTGGGAAACCGCCAAGGATAGATTTTGAGTTAGAAAGAAAAGTGCAATCGGTTTGTCGTGATGGAATTCGGCAAGGTTGGGTAGGTTCTGCCCATGATTGTGCGGAAGGTGGAATTGCGATCGCCCTCGCGGAATCCTGTATCTCTGCTAAAATGGGTGCCGAAATTCATCTCAGTTTTAATTCAGCAAGTGTCAGCCGCTGGGATGAAATTTTGTTTGGTGAAATGGGCAACTGCATTGTAGTTTCAGTCGCGCCGAAAAATCAAGAAATTTGGGAGTCTTACCTGCAAGAACATTTGACCAAAATGTGGCAGAAAATTGGTTTAGTTGGCGGGGCTGAATCAGCTTTTCGGGTTTTTAGTGCTGACAATCAAGCGTTAATTGAGGTTGGGATGAGTGAGATTGGCGATCGATTCTATAATGCGATCGAGCGTCGGATTGCATCTGTTTGATTGCGCCTCATACACAGGGCGGTTGAAACCGCGTCTACACAGACGAAACCCCGCCTTCGCGGGTTAGATTTCTTGAGCCCGCGAAGGCGGACTTTGTTTGTGTAGTAGCGATTGAAAGAGACTGTTGGCGAATATCTGAGGGATCAAACCTCTCAGATATCGCCGTCATGAATAGGCAGAATGATTGTGTAATCACGCACCATATTAAATTATTTATTATTACTCTTCACCCTCGTGACAGGTCCTTGATTCCAGAAATGACCGCCTCCGTAGCACGAACCTCCTTTCTCAAAGGCAATACCTATATGAAAATGCGCGACGAATTAGGAGTATTGTATTTAGATGCTGACTTTATTACCTTGTTTTGAGCTGACTGCGGTTAAATTGCTTTATCACCTAGATAATTAGCATTCATCAGTGTTATCCAATTTGCAGAGTGATTGACTGACCGATAAGCGACTGTCAGAAGCCGTAGAGATTGGAAATATGCTTATTCGATTAGAAATTACTGATAGTGGTTTTGATAATTAAGTTTTAAGTGAATGGATAAGTCGGTTAATTTCAGCAGGACCTGAAAGTCAATTACCAGCTCAAATGCTAGCACATTTTCAAGATAGAGGAGGGTTCAAAGCTAGAGGGAAAGCCAGAAGTGATTTGACTCATGTCATCGGAACCCTTCGGAAAATGAACCGCCTAGAATGCGTTGGAGAAACTTTAAGTCAGGCCTTAAATCAGTTAGCAACTGTTGCCGATGAATGGTTATTAACATTAGTCAATCAGGATTGGTCTGAGCGTTATGGCACGAGATTTGAGCAATATCGCTTGCCGAAATCTGAAACTGAAAAACACAGATTGGCATTGACTATTAGCGATGATGGTCATCACTTGTTGTCAGCTTTGTATGACCCCTTGAGTCCTGAATGGTTGCGCCAGCTCAAAGCGGTAGAAATTTTACGCTGTGCCTGGATACAGTAATATGGGTGGTGCAAAGGTAAAGTTTATTGGCCAGAAGCCGATGATTTACCGCCCCACAAGCAGTTAATTACTTCGCCTTACGATATCGAGGCTCGCAATCGGACAAAAAGAGATACTAATTGGACAGGTTATACAGTAAATCTTACAGAAACTTGCGATCGAGATTTGCCTCATTTAATTACCAATATGGAAACGACACCCGCAACTACTGGAGTTGTCGAAATGACTCAGGTGATTCATCAAGCTTTAGTTGATAAACACCTGTTACCACAAAAACATATTGTCGATACAGCTTATGTTGATGCTCAACACTTGCTCACAAGTGAGACTCAATTAGGCCTTGAACTCCTTGGCCCTGTACCCTCCAACTCAAGTTGGCAAGAAAAAGCCAAGCTGGGCTTTGAGCTTTCTTGTTTTACCGTTGATTGGGAGCATCGCCATGCTACTTGTCGGCAATGCCACATCAGCAAATCCTGGCATCAATGCTCGGATAACTATGGCTATCCCGTGATTCAAGTCCGTGAACGTCTGCCCGATTGCGTGGCTTGCTCTGTTCGCTCTCAATGTACTCATTCACCGGCTAGGGCTCGTGTTCTGACTCTCATACCTCAACCTCTTTATGAAGCGGAAGCGAAGCTCTAGCCAAAGGTAGGGCTAGACAACATACCCAGGAGTTTAAGCAGCGTTATGCCCTACGGGCTGGTGTTGAAAGTTCGCTATTTCAAGGAATTCGTGTTTTTGGTTTGCGTGAGGCTCGTTATATGGGTATTGCCACAACTCGTCTGCAACATATTGTGACTGCCGCTGCGATGAATCTGTCAAGAATGTGGGCATTTTGGCACCACATTCAGATTGGCTTGCCCCCTGTCTGTCGTTTTTCCGCTCTTTTTCCTTCTGCCTCATCATCGTTTGTTTCCATGATTATGGGATGTTTGGTTTCACCCTTTTTTAATTCGCCAACAGTCTCTTGAAACTGGGGCTACACCAACGAAGTAGATAAGATTCGGCGGTTGAAAGCGCTGTATAGGGCCGATTGGAAGAAGTATGGTGCTCTTCAGCGCACTTTACGCTATTTTGAGAAAAAACAAGCTTTCGTTAGTGGAGTTTTTAAACTGTCCACTCGCTGCGAGTCTTCTTTGAGACTCAAACCCTACCTACACCGTTGAAATATTTAGTAAAAAGCCCGATCGCACTGTTCACTTATCGAAACTGTCCCTTCCTCTCCTGACCGCTTCACTCACGCTATCTATTCTTTAAGTTAATGAACCAAAAGATATATTTGACTTAGAGGCACTATGCAGAAACAAATCATACGCCAAAAAGATACTAATGCTTGGATACTTCAGTGCTGGCTTTCTTTTATTCTTGCCATTTCTGCAACTACTGTAGGTATCATTTATTTACAGGTAGATCCCTGGCAAAAAGCTTTTATGGGTATGGGTTTAACTTTTTCAGTCGGCTCGTCTTTTACTTTAGCAAAAACCATTCGCGATAACAACGAGGCAACAACATTAACTGCCAGAATCGACGAAGCTAGAGTTGAGAAAATTCTCGCTGAACACCATCCTCTCAAATAATGTTGGCTATACAATGTATACAAAAAACAGCCCGCGCGGGCTGTTTTTGTTGTTTGAGCCACAGGTTTCAAGCTGCGGATGGGAATTGGGGATTTCAAGGGCTACCTTTGAACTTACGATCGCGCAACTTATTCTTTTGTCGCTGGCGAACACCGGCCTGAACCATCGCCATATCCACCGGAAAACCAACGACTGGCATCACCTGATTCTTGCGTTCTTCTTCCAGATTCTTAAGTTCGGTGTAATCAACCCAGTGAATGCAATTCACCGGACAAGTGTCGATCGCCTCAGCAATCAAATCTTCAGAATCCCCGTCTTGTCGCACTACGCGCGATCGACCGTAATCCGGTTCAATATAAAAAGTATTGCGAGCAACGTGAGCGCAGTGCTTGCAGCCAATGCAGGTAATCTCATCAACATAGACACCTTTTTGGCGCAACACACCGCCCAATTCCGGTTCCAAACCAGAGCGATCGGGCGCATCCCGCAAAAAACCTCCCAACTCCGGCTCTAAACCAGAGCGATCGCTTGCTGTATCTATTCCGAGTCCAGAAAGCTCAGACATTTAGACCCCCACAATAGTAAATAAGTCCGCGAAAGCGGACTTTGATGAGACAAGATTGCAAAAATCTCGAAAAATTATTAAGCGCACCAGCGTTGCACCACCAAGCGGAGTGAACCGTCTTGATTTTGCTTTTGCTCAGAAATTTGGAAACCCTGCTTAGCGCTTTCATTCACCACAGTATGGTAAGCGTAGCGCTGAGTCACCTTATTCAGAAAACGGTCTACAGACCAAGCTTGCTGCCAAAACTGCAAGTCAGCCACCAATTCATACTCAGTCCCGTTCCAGCTAAAACCTACGTCGTAGCCGTTTTTTTGCTCAATCACGACCTCAGCGGTGCTGGTGAGACCGCGATAGCCACGCACCTCAGTCGGGCCCGACTTCCAGTCGATACCCAAGTCAGTTAAAGCAGCTTCCAAAGAATTCAAATTGCGGATCTGGGTCTTAATTTGGCTAAAATGTGACATGGTGGTTCCAAAAAAACTTAAGTGAACTCAACAACAAAAATTACCAATCGCTAAAAGCCACTTGGGCCGTCGCTTCGGCTGACTGATGCAGCGCTTGCGTGAAATATTCAGATGTTGACTCTTGGTGAAGCACCACGCCGAGCTGAGCTTCAATTGCAGCCGTTACCTCAGCACAGGAAGCACCGACAATGCCGGTGACTGTTTCCTGTACGCGACCATCTGGATAGATCACAAACTCTAGTGTTTCCATAATTCGGGCTGACTGAATAGGAATATTGAGAACAGACACCGACACCAGCAAGCCAGGGACGATGCCTCCTGAAGTAGCTTCTTGAGAGTTGGCTGACTGACAAAGCGCTATATCAATTTTGACCAATTGATAGGTTTTGAGTCACAACTTAACAGAACTTATTAATATGTAGAAGCAATACATCAGTTGTATGTAAAGTTTCGCGTAGATCGTGACAGCAGTCAAGTCATACATGAGTGGTGAATTTTAGCAACGGCTATTTGGGATCGATCGTCGGGGAGAGAGGATAGATCGCGAGATAGTAGGCCGAGGGTAAGGTGCCGTGTGCTTTGCCCTATGGATAATAAGCTGTTGGGCATCTAAATTTTATTTTTCGGGCGGGCGGGACAGCCCAAAAAAATTCTATCGAAAGTGACGGTAAAACTTAGATGCCTCTCAATACTTCTCGGTTAAGCGCCAAATCAAGTAAACTGGTATTAATTTGTGGAGCGGTGAGGGTAAAATCGATGCCACTAAAAGAATTTATCTTAATCACTCCAATTATCGAAGCAGCATCCGTATTGAAGGCACTAGAAACAGCAATACGATCCGAAGCGATTCAACAAGCAATTGGTCAGACTCATAGCCAGCAAAAGCGCCAAAGAAAACTACCATCTGAGTTGGCGATTGGTTTGGTGATTGCCATGAGTTTGTGGTCATCGGTGTCAATGAGAACAGTTCTCAAAAATCTCGTTCATGGTTTAAGCATGAAGTGGATTCAGTTAGGAGAGTATTGGCAAGTACCAAGTAGTTCCTCAATAAGTGAAGCACGGGGTGCGAGTTGGATGTAGAGTAATGACTCAGTTATTTGAGCTAATCGTTCATCCAATGGCTTCACCACAAAGAAATGGGGCTTTTTTGGGTGGATTACGAGTCATGGCAGTAGATGGAACAGTGATAGATGTCCCAGATAGTCCAGGTAATGCGAGAGTTTTTGGGTATCCAGGAACAGGACCTGGGACTAAAGCAGCTTTTCCAAAAGTCAGATTAGTGCTACTGGTAGAAACAGGAACTCATCTAATTGTTGATGGGTTGATATGTCCATATCGTATTGAGGAGCGGGTGCGCGTTCAAAAACTCCTCCGGTCAGTTACGGAGGGAATGCTGCTGATGTGGGATAGAGGATTGCACTCTTATAAAATGGTCAATGCGACAATTAAACAATCTTGTCACTACTGAGGTCGATTACCTGCCCATGTCAAGTTTGAGGTAGAACAAGTGTGAGAAGATGGCTCTTATTTAAGTTGGATAAATCCCCATGGTAAATCTCGTAAACAAGGTGCAATAAAGATTAAAATCAGAATCATTGAGTACACAATGGACTCGGGTTCAGATCCCAAAACTTATCGTATGATTGCGAGTTTAATGTATTTAACGGTCTTGCCATATTTATTGTTAGCAGCAAAATACCACCAAAGATGGGAAATATAAAGTACCATTGATGAACTTAAAATTCATCTTTTATCTCGCAAAACTCTCATTCGTTCTCTCAAGCCTCGCGAAGTTGTTCAAGAAATTTATGGCTGGCTACTCGGACATTAGTGCATCCGTTATTTAATGTTTCAAGCGGCAGAAACAGCGAGAATTTCACCATTACGGATTGGCTTTACTGGTACTTTGAATGTGATTAGGCGGGCAATTCCTAATTTTCAAGATATTGAGGCATCTCAACTCCCTTTTTTTTCCATGGCTAAGCCACGAGATTTTAGATGAAAAGCTCCCAAAACGTCAGCGTCGAAATAATCCCCGCGTTGTTAAAAAGCCTCGCTCCAAGTTTTTGTCCAAAAAACCTGTTTATCTAGGTATTGGGACTCAGCGCCAGGAGCTTCATTTTTCTATTCTCAGTAACGCTTAGACCTTAACCGAGAAGTATTGGCTGCAAGCTATAGTCATTTCAAATAAAAAAGAGACACTATTGAGCGCAGTAGGCACAGATGAGTTCATCTAAAGATGTGCCAGGA
>NZ_JAUBQS010000128.1:0-5227 GCF_036701355.1 Microcoleus sp. Pol12B3 | reverse complement strand
ATCCTCGAATGCAGGAACCTCGCTCTGTCTTGAAATCTAAACGGAGGGCGTGATTGAGACTTTTTCAGTGCCATTGGCCCCTAATTGAGAATGTTAAGAGCTGCGTCGCCGGCCTAAAACAATAAAACCTTCTCTATGAGAAGGTTTTATCACAATCGGAGCGGCGGGATTTGAACCCACGACCCCTACTACCCCAAAGTAGTGCGCTACCAAGCTGCGCTACGCCCCGACAGCTTTAACAGCTTAGCATAGAATTCCCGAAAAAGTCAAAAAACTTTTAAAACTTTTGCCGCCTGCACCAAAGTCGGAACCGCAGCCACGGGCCAAAAACCCTCGCACCTTCGGCCAGCATTCAAGATCAATTGCACGCTGTAAGCTTCTGGATATCCTTCCACCTGGACCCACAGCAAGTCGCTTTCGGCTTCAATGGCGATTTTTTCCTCGTCCATTAACTCAGAGGCCATTTGACTCATTGTGCCTGCTAATTGCCCCAACAATCGGCAAAAATCGTTCAACTCAGCCTCCGTGAGTTCGATCGCCCAACCGTCGCCAGCCACCAAACCCTGAAACTCATCCACCTCCGGGTTCCATCCCAAACGCCATCCGCTACCAGTCTTAATTATACGTTCCACCATTGAGGGATTTTAGATTTTAGATTTTGGATTTTAGATTAGCAGGACTTATATCAATTCTGGTTACAGGGGAATAGTCAAAAGCAATCAACAGTCAACAATCACGGATTGTGCAACCGAAATTGATAGAGTTGATCTGCATTAATCTGTGTTGATCTGCCCTCATCTGCGGTCAAAAAAAGATAATGTATTAACCGCAGATGACAAGGGATTGAGGCTGATTCACGCCGCTGAAGAGAATAGAGATAGGAATAATTCCGATGCTAACAGATTTGATATTACCCATAAATAGGAAATAAACCGGGTTTTTTACCATTTTCAAAGGCCCGGATGCAGTATTTCCGTAAAAAACCCGGTTTCTGCATTTCTGAGTATTACGGTAGCAGCAACTTCGCATCTCCCGGCTGCGGCTGCGGTATTTCCGGCGAATTCGATCGCCCTTGTGGTTTTTCCCCCGCAGCAGGTGTGCGCCCAAGCCCGGAATTCTCAGTAAAAACATCAACCAAAGCTTGAACTAAAGCATCCCGCTGTGCTCTATTTAACCTCTGAATAGCAGCACGATCCTGTTCCATTGGATTCGATCGCAAAACGTCCTTCCCCGGATAAACGCTTTCCACCAAATAATCTGGAGTCGCCCCCAGATAGTCAGCTAAACTTAACTTCCAATCAAAGCGGTAATTGGGCGGGCGTCCTTTGACAAATACGTGATATCGAATCAACCGCCCGACTAAAGTATTGGTAGGATCGATTTTTCCAGTCTCCTTGGAAATGTAGTTATTTTCGATCGGGAAATCTGGCAATTTTTCGTACACCAATTTCCACGCATCTTGCACCCTCACTTGCGGCGCAGATTGTTGAGCCACCCGCTGCACAGAGGAAGATTCAGAAGTCCGCAGCAGCGAAGGTTCCAAAGCCGACAGACTCAGTTCGCCCGATTCCAATACCCAACTCAAAAGCGTGAAAATAGCCACACTCAAAGTAACAAAAAGAAAACTTAAGCCCTGCTTTAATCTATTCACGGTTTTGACAAAAATTTGAGAAATAGAATAATTTCATAAACTTAGCCGTAAGCAGATGTCCTAGTTTACAATTTTATGATTTACGATCGTTAATTCGGTTTTATTGAAAAATCAGAGGTTTCTTAACGAGGGAACTAGGAATAAACCGGGTTTCTTGTCACCCGCACCCAAGTCTAGTTTGACAAAGTTTTGAGTTTTGAGTTGACAAAAACTTTGGGCAATTCACCACTCAAAACTCAAAACTCCCGAAGCCTAGATATCTCCGATTATTTCCGGCTGAGTCAGTTCGTCCGACATCTCAAATATCGCCCGCATTACAGGTTTCATTTGATGGTCGTCCATATTGTCAAAATC
Organism: Microcoleus sp. Pol12B3; assembly: GCF_036701355.1. Classification (NCBI taxonomy): domain Bacteria; kingdom Bacillati; phylum Cyanobacteriota; class Cyanophyceae; order Oscillatoriales; family Microcoleaceae; genus Microcoleus; species Microcoleus sp. Pol12B3. The sequence goes on along the minus strand of NZ_JAUBQS010000128.1, from coordinate 3,222 downwards.
TTCATAACGACGGCGTTTTGCGCGGTTCGCTACCTGTACCGTAATCCGATAGCGGTTGGATGCACCGTTAATCAACTCTTCCGCGCGACGGGTAAGCTGAGTTGAATCGAAGGGTTGACGCTTAGCCATGAGACTACCTACTTTATGTAATGTTACATTCTAGTCTAGTATGTCAAGATTCATAATTTATTAACTGAGTATCATTGCTTATGCAGGTAGCAACAGCCTATTCCTTTGGTCACTTGCATCGGGGAAATTCTCATCCCCTCAAATTGGTTGCTTTCGGTGACAGCTTAATCTACGGTTTCGGCGACGGTGTAGGCGGTGGCTGGGTGGAAAGATTGCGGCGCCAGTGGATGTTACCGGAGAGTGCAGGACACGTTTTATACAATTTGGGCGTTCGGGGCGATCGCACCTATCAAGTCTCCCAGCGCCTGGAAAACGAGTTCCGCCACCGGGGCGAACTCAGAAACCGCGTCCCGGATGCGATTATTCTTTCGGTAGGCCTCAACGATTCGGCGAGAGTGCAGTCGCCGACGGGGCGCAGCTACACTGATTTTGAACATTTTAAAACTGTTTTGGATAATTTGTTAAACCTGTCCCAACAACTTTGTCCGGTGATATTTGTCGGGATGGTGCCGGTGGATGAAAGTAAAATGCCTTTTCAAAATTGTTTGTATTACAGTCATGCTGACCAATATCGCTACAAGGAAGCAACGAAATTAGCTTGTCAGTTGCGGGGCATTCCCTATTTAGATATTTTTGATAAATGGATAAATCGGGGTAGTGATTGGTGGCGATCGCGCCTGATTGCAGACGGGCTTCATCCCAATGCAGCGGGGTATCAATCTTTATTTGAAGATGTGACCAGTTGGGAGCCGCTCGCCGCTATTAGTCATTAGTCATTAGTTATTACTCCAGTCGAGCGAGGGCGGACACTTTTGGCACCGCCCCTACATATATAAAGGTTCTGGATCCAGAACTCTATAAGTTCAAGGTAGATAAGGAAGATAAGCAACATAAGGATTTTAAGGAATTTAAGCATTTTAAAATTCCCAAGTGTGTATCAAAATATTTATTTTAAAAGACCGTATCTTCCCCTCACTACAAATAAAAATATTCAACAATGATTACATAAGTGAGGGAAAGAGCAAGTTCGGGCAGAATAAATCCGCCTACCAAAAGCTTACTGGTCCTCAAAAAAAAATGTGTAAATTGGAGAAGCAAAAAATGTCTGTATTACATCGCATTAAATCGGGTACATCTGTTGTATTAACATTGGGAACAGTTGCCGCAACCGCAGCGCCGATGCTAGCTCCCGCGCCTTCTTTTGCTCAGACAGCGTTTTCGGATGTTAATAATAACTACTGGGCAAAAGACTTTATTCAAGATTTGTCAGAAAGAGGAATTATCAAAGGATTTCCCGATGGCAGTTTTCGCCCGGATGCACCGGTAACGCGGGCTGAATTCGCGGCAATGGTGCGTTCTGTGAAAAAGGCAAAAACCCGCGCTGCTGTAAGGTTTGCCGATGTTCCGTCTAATTTTTGGGCAAGCGGGGCGATCGCCGAAGCTTACGAAATGGGATGGATGTCTGGCTATCCCGGCAATGTTTTCAGGCCGACACAGCAGATTCCTCGCGTTCAAGTTGTAGTCGCTTTAAATAACGGCATGGGCTATGAGCCTACCTGCGATTTTCAAGATGTTCTCAGCTACTATAATGATGCGGGCGAGATTCAAAGTTATGCTGTCAAAAGCGTTGCTGCTGCTACTGAAAAACAGTTGGTTGTCAGCTATCCCAATCCTAAATCTCTCAAACCTAACAAGTCAGCAACGCGAGCAGAAGTAGCGGCTTTTATCTATCAAACGTTAGTGAGTAGCAATCAAGCAAGAGCAATTAATTCTCCTTACATTGCTAAGATTGATGTTAGCGAGTCTGTTGCTGTGCAAATTCCCAGGGGAGTGACTATCCCAATCGAGTATGCAAAAGGCAAGATTTTGCTCGGCCCCAATGACAAATCTCCAATTACGCTGACTGTGGCTTCGGATATCACGGGCAGTAATGGCCAAGTGCTGATACCCGAAGGCTCGAAAATTAGCGGCGAATTGCGATCGACTGCTTCGGGGGTTCAGTTTGTCGCTCAAGAATTAAGTATAATCAACGGCAGCAGAGTGCCTCTCAATGCCACTTCGCAAGTGATTACTAGGAAAGAAACTGTTACCAAGGGCGTTAATGTTGGTAATCTGGTTAAGAATACGGCGTTGGGTGCAGCAGCAGCGGCGGCGATCGCAGGTGTTACGGGCGATCGGGCGATCGCGACTGAAGAGGTGCTCGGCGGTGCGGGAATCGGGACTTTGATCGGAGTATTTTTGGGTCGAGATAAAGTCGATTTGTATGCTGTTAATCCCGACACCGATTTAGATTTGCTTTTGAATTCCGATTTGGTAGTTGGTACTGCCAGCACAGGCATTTGTAGCGCTCGATAGAGGCGATATAGCAGAAGGATGAAGGAAGAACATAACTGATATCAATTCCGGTAGCATGGGAATATTAAAATCCAGTCAACAGTCAACAATCACGGAGACTAAAACCGGAATTGATCTAATTCATCTGCATTAATCTGTGTTTATATGCCTGTATCTACGGTTTTAAAAATATAATTTCTGAACCGCAGATGACAATGGATTGACCATGATTCACGTAGAGGTAGAAAATAGAGATATCATCAATAATCCCGATGCTAAGCTGTCGTGCATCTGGGGGGTGACAAAGAGGTTTAGGAGAGAGACGCAACAGGGTTGGAACCCGTATACCCTATCATCCTATTTTCCGCGATATTTGCGGCGCCAATAAGCAGCAATATTAAAAGTTACACATCCTTGTTGTTTGATAACTTTTACATCTGACAAATAAAAGCTTTCCATTGGCAGTAACCCCATGTCATACAAGAGGATAAAATTAGATTTTTTTATTGTATATAGCGCCCTTGTTTCACCATAAGGAAAAACTTCACTTTTTTCTCACGCAGCCATTATGCCAAATTGATGCTACCAAATTCTCTATCACCTAAAATGATAATTTTGTCATCTGACAGTAACTCTCAAACAAAAGTGATTACAGCTGTTTTTTCGCCAATATTACTACTTCGGGCTTGCTGAATAAGTTAAGAAAAATCGCTATCGCAATTAATGGGTGATTCAAGCTCGGCGAAACATAATTTTTTG
>NZ_JAUBQS010000032.1:0-73459 GCF_036701355.1 Microcoleus sp. Pol12B3 | reverse complement strand
ATATGAGGACGACCAGACATTGTAATTCTCTCCTTTACTTTTTACACAAGTCTATCACATCTTTAAAAAAATGGTATTAGCATCCGCCGTGCAGCTTAGAGGTGAAAAAATGAGAGCAAGAGCGAGTTTAGTAATGTCAGCACTCATCCCTTGAATTGGGTTATTTAGCATTTCGTTAAGCAGCGGTTTAGTATCTTTTGACCATAATCTCCTTCTGCCTAAGACTGTCCGACTCTCTCGAATACCTCGGCTCCAGGCGCTCCGAACTTTGGTGTGAAATTGTTTGATACCTGTGTAGGATTCAAAAAACTTCTTGCGAAAGTGTGAAGCTTGTTGCAGCGTTAAAGTGACTCCATGCTCTGCTTGAGCCATATTCTTAAATTTCTGTGCTCCCATGCCATAAATTAAACCGAAGTTAATAATTTTGCCTAGCTGTCTGTCTTCGACAGTAATTTCAGATAAGGGTTTTGCTAGCACCAAGGAAGCTGTGAGAGAGTGCAAATCTTCCCCTTTGGAGTAAGCTTTCACCATCGTGCGATCGCCCGAAACCTTCGCCATGATCCGCAGTTCAATCTGGCTGTAATCGGCTTTGAGCAGGACGTAACCGGGTGCAGCTTTAAAACACTGTCGAGTTTCCTTATCTCTGGGGATATTCGTTAAATTTGGCTCTCGACAACTAAACCGTCCTGATCTAGCACCAATCTGAAACCAGTTGGGATGAATGCGCCCTGTAATCGGGTGAATGCGTTCAGGTAAACCCAGAGTAAAAGTATCGATACGAGCCGATAAACTGCGGTATTCTAACAGTGCTTGAATAACGGGATACTCGCCTTGCAAAGGAATTAAATGTTGAGAGCTAGTGGAAGTAACAGGAATACCTTTTTCTTGCAAAGCCGCTAAGACTTGCTTGGGAGAGCGAGGATTAATTGTATCCGTAAATTCTGGCAGCAGAGAGATTTGTTGGTGAGGGTTAGGTGGATGGAGTTGCGAATTAATTTGTTTTAAAAGAGAGTCGCGTTGATGACAGAGCTTCACTCCCAAAACTCTCCACTGTTCTCTATCTAAAAGCATTCCGTTGAGTTCCATAGAAGCCACCGCAGGCAGACAGGCAAACTCTAGTAAAGCAGTTTTGCAAAGCTTAGAAGCTTTCAGTTTTTGTTGCAGAGCAGCAGCCAGCGGGAGTAAGATTGCAGCATCGGTAGCAGCATATTGCAGTTGAGCGAGTGTTAAGTTTCCTGACCAATCGCTAACTTGCTGCGTTTTGTCTAGCTTTACTTTCAACAAATTCTCAGTGGCAGCCTCTAGGGACAAATGGCGTTTTAGTCCAGCCGTTAGCACTCGGTAAGCCAAATAGGTATCGAAAAAGGGTTTGGATGGTTCCAGTCCGGCAAAAGCGAGCATTTGCCATTCAAATTTGAGGTTGTGACCTACCTTCAGTGCAGGACTGGCAAGGAGCAAGCGTAATGGTTCGAGGGAAGTCGGTTCAATTGCCCATAAATCTACAATGATTACTGGATGGTCAGGAATGGCAAGTTGTAACAATCTAATTTTGGCTTGGTAGGGGTCAAGCCCTGTTGTTTCGCAGTCTATACCTATGATTTTTGCTTGTTGGAAGGGTTGAAGGGCTGTTTCAAGATTGAAAGCAGTATCGATCAGTTGGTAAGGGGTTTTAAGTGTAACTGGGAACTGAGCTATTTTAATTTTCTCGGGCGTCAAAGAAGTTGGAATAGCGGTTGATTGTTTCTGCTGGTTTAGCGGAGTAGGTTTCATAATTACTTGCTTTTCTAAAAAAAGTGAAAGGATATCTTTCTGTCAATCCTGCACGAAATTTAACTATTTTAAAGCAGGTATTCGAGAGTAGGTAGCTTGAGGATAATGGGTTTTATTTGGGAAGTATACGAGTTTTAAGTCAATACGCTTGGACTCAGAACAATGTGACTTCCTTTCACAAGTCGGGAATTCCAAAAAATCCGTGAAATTAAATTCGTCTGAAAGCGCTAACCCAAGCGTATTGAGTTATTATTCGGTTTTTTGTAAATCAATTTAAGTCCTGAACTTTAGAAATAAGGTAAAAGACATAAAGGATGGCGGTTGGTCTAAAAACAACCAGGGGTTGCCTGGTTTTGAAAATAGTTGCCAACTTTAGAGTCGGTAACAGTTGTTTTGACTATCCCAAGTGCCGCCTAAAAGGTCGCAGCCTGGTTTGCCCTCTGTAATCTTTTTACAGACGACTGCGTTAGCGTCTGTTGCCATTAAGAGCAAAAGGCTTGTTAGAGCGATAGCGAGGAGTTTTTTCATAACGGTGAGTTCAGATGTATGAACTTCACCGATACAGCACTGTTAAGTGCGACTTTAATTCGGAACGATTAGATTGTAAAAAAGATTTTTATATAGAGGTGGGTGGGAAAATATTGCTTGAATTTAAAGTTAAAGATTAGGATATATAATATAGTTGTCACAATAATTAGGTTTGGCAATTGAATCGCCCTATCCAGCTTCTTAGAGTTCGAGATCGACAGGTAGTTAATGCTATCCTGACATCCGTTACTGAGAAGCATTTAGAAGATGCCACCAACCTCTGGGAACCAACCCTTCGAGGGAGTGGAGAAGAAGATGAATACTGGAATTGGGTTAGTAAAAGCTATCGAACTCAATTTTTACCAGGAGATGAACTATATGCCATTGAGTGTGATGGCATAACTCAGGGTTTAATGACTATCGATATTTTAAAAAACGCTGCTATATTGAGTCTCAATTGAGACGAAGATTGGTTTACGTCAGAGCCCTAGCAACGGCTCCCTGGAATCGACCAACTATTAGCAATCCTCCAACTTATAAGGGAGTAGGTGGAACTCTGATAGATTTTGCGATCGCTCGTAGTGAGGAACTAGGATACCAAGGAAGGATAGGCTTCCACGCACTGCCTGGTGCGCTAGTATTTTATAGAAAGTTGAAAGTGGGGCTGCTAGACTGCGGTCCCGATCCTGAAGAACCCGACAATCTTAATTACTTTGAAACATTAAGGAAAGACAAATGAGTAACTCAATTCCCTCCCAGCCCCCATCCACAATAGATGATACAACCAGTTATCCGCGCTTGATGGAACTGATAGAAGCAGAAGATGCAGCTAATGGAGAAGTTGGCTGCGGTCGGGATTTGGGTAATAAACCTTCAGTTTATCTGAAAACCTGCGGTATCAATATCTCTGATGAAAAGCTAAGAAACTTGTTAAGGGAGTATTTAGGTCATTTATTGATGGAGCTAGATTTTGACTCAATCATCAACCAGGTGAGTCATTTCGTAGAGTCATTAGTCGTGCAGGAACACACTCAATTAGAGCAGACAAGACCAGCATTAATGCTCTTAAAATCAGTTTTTGAGCAAATTCCTGCGAAAGAACTCAAACAATGTATTGAGTCTGAATTGGGGGAGTTTTGTTCGGAAACTGCGATCGAGCAAATTGTTCAGTACACTGGTCAAGTGATTCACTATTCAATTCTCCAACCTCGACATAAGTGGCCCAAACCTATTTGGGTACTAAGTGCTCTTGAGAAGGTGTATATTGCTCAGGCATCTAGTTTAGATGCAGCAATTGCCCAAGTTAAAGCACAATATCCCGACGAAAGCGGAGAGCTGCAAGTAATAAAAGTCGGAGGTGTTCTCGCACCAAACCAAGTGATTTGCTTGGAGTTATTGAACAATTAATAAAAAATGCGGAAGTAATTTGGTAGCTTTGAACGCACCCCAACCTGCATCATATCCCCTCTCTTAAGCATGGGTATTCTTTAGCTTTTAGTTCCTACTCTCTCTTAAAAAACATTTTTCTCGACTTCGTATAATTGCCCAGTGCTGAGAGCCGTTAGGCAACCTTCATAAAGCTGCCCCCTCCATTTAGAGGGGGTAATTTTTACTGAACGCAATCGCTCACAGGAATGAAGTTGCAGGAACGCGATGCGATTTAAATTGGAATTGTTGACCACATAAACTCATAAAAACCATGCACAATGCTTCGATCGAACCTAATTCCGGCTATAACAACTCCGGTTACGAATCAGCACCCGATTTGACTGTCGGTTACTCGTCATCTAAAGAAGTTCGCCAAGGTAATTTTGACAACGGTTACCAAGAAAATGTCTATGACTTGTCCAACCTAGCAGATACTCCTTGGACAGATTCAGCAGTCCGCCCGAATCCACAGCTTGAGCTGGAGCTTGATTAAAGAAAAAAGCGAAGATGGAGAAATGCAGTCCAGGACGCACTATCAACCTAAAAAAAACAGTTTCTCGTTCTCATCCTCAACCTAAAATGACGGAATTACATTCAAAAACCGGGTTTTTGGGTAATTCCTAAAATGGAGAGAGAGAGAGGAAGAGGGGGAGAAAGGGAGAGAGGGAGAGGGCGAGAGAGGGGGAGAGGGAGATTTAGCTGATGGCTAATTTCTGCAATACTGCTCTATTTTTCGTAATGTTTTAAAAACCATTTAACGTTTTTCCAAACTAGAGAGAATAGAGCAGCTTTTTTTACCCGCATTTGAGTTAACATCAATAGGATTCCCATGAACAGTCCAAAGCAGTTAATAAAATTCAGCCAGGTAGGATCTGCTTTAATAGCTGCCAGTACACTCTGCCTAATTTTTGCTTTCATCTGCATTACTTTCTTCAGCTTCCCATCAATTGCTAGCGCTAGTTCCTTACCTACTAAAATTTGGGAAAAAGAACAATCTAGAGTTTTGCTGCCAGATTGGAACCAGATTACCTTTAGTTCCCTGCCCGCCGTTGCTAGTTCTGGAAGTTCAGGCGGTCGAAGCTGGCAAGCCGGTACTTCTGTTGACAACATCTTGAAGCTGGGGGACATCAACGATGTAAAACCTGAAATTCTGTCTTTGCAAGCAATTGAACAATTGGCACTAGGGGATATCAATTTAGAAAATATCAGCTTGTCAGCATTTCCCTTAGCTGGTAAGCAAACTGTCGGTCACTTGGCTGAAATTGTTCCGAATCTTAGCCAATTTCAATTGAGCGATGTTCCTCCACTTGCTTCTTTATCTTCTCAAATAGCCGCAGTGAACCCTAACATCAACCAATTACCAATTGGTCAAGCTGTAAAACAAGTACCGCAACTAGCGCAGGCAAAACTTAACCAAATTGACCTATCTGAGTTTGCGATCGCCCAAATCCCCAACCTTAATAGCGTAAATTTAGAACAGTTCTCTGGCTGGTCAGAGGAACTCATCAGCAATATTCCGCTGCTGAGTCAAGTCCCGCTTTCTAGCTTTCCGGTTCCTATTGCGTCCATTGGCAGCGCAGTTATGCGAATTGACATGATTTACAGTCGGTACGAAAGCAAACGCAATAACACAATTTCCGGTTCTGATGTAGAAGGATTTGCGGTAGCCTGCGAGAAAGATTGCGCTTATATCGAACTCGACGACATGGAAAACGCCGGTCGCCGCGCCACAGGGCCACTAGAAGGCAAGCAGTGGATTAGCGGCAAATATCAGGAAGTGCGAGGTGGTTCTGGCTGTTTGACCGGTTGGGAACCGACGGGCCGGCATCCTTTTGGGGAAGTGTTTAAAGTAGTGGTAATGGAACCGTCAGAAACCAGCGATACTGTTGACACGGCCCTGTACTTCAGGTTTAGTTTGCCCTGCGGCAAATCGCCTTACATTATTGGTCCGGTTCCGTTTCTCAGTTACAGCGTTAATTCGCCTATGTTTGTCGGTCGATTGGAGGGCGGTTCTTCTAACAGTATTTCGCGTTCAAAAGGCGTCGCATCTGAAACAAAACCTTCAAAGCCGCTGAGTTCAAATCAAACTAAAGAAAACCCTTTACCAACTCAGCCTCTACCTGAATCCAAGCGAGAGTGCGCGCGCCCCGCAACTTACGTTAACGGTGTGGATGTAGCTTCATTAGGGGAGGCGTTAGCAAAGCTTTCCGATGGAATCGCCAATTTGGAAAATGCAGCCAGTGCCGACTACGAAGCCATTGGCGAGATCGTTTGTACCGAAGGATCTCGCAACTGCGGGCGGGCGATCGGTCGCTATCAGTTGATGAGTTACCGGGAAGACGTGCAGCGTGCTGTCAGCTCAATTCCAGGGGGGGCTAACTTTATCCTAAACGTCAACAAAGGCCAAAAACCTACAAGAGAGGAACTCTTCCAATATTTTCCTCCTGCTGTTCAGGATAAAGTCTTGCAAAATTCTCTAGCTGAGAACTTAGTCAGCAGCCAACAGGAAATTGACCCTAAAACTGGGCAGGTGTTCAAGGGCGATCGCTTAATTGAGCGAGTAGCACAGAAACACTTTGGGGGTTCTGGCAGTAAAATTGATGCCAGCTATTCCAATATTTTAGGCGGCTACCCTCTCAAACAGTACGGGGAAAAAGTTCGAGAGCTTTATAACCACAATACCAGCGACAATTGCCAAGCTAATTCTGGTGACAGCAATGGCATCAGCAACTCGGTCGGCTCGGCCACTACTTTAAATGCTAGTTGGAGTATTAAGGTTGCGCTGTTCATTAGCTCTTTTTTGGGGGGAATGTGGTTTTTAATTCGACTTTTTTACAAGCGAAAGCAGCAACTTTTTATGATTCTAATCGGTTTGGGACTAGCAATTAGTTTTGGCACGGCTGCACTCTCCCATTGAACCAGGGGAAAGAGGAGGTGGAAAAGCAAGTTATTAACAATTCTAACAACTTTCTCTACCACCAGGACGTTTTTAATTGCTGAAACCATTGATTGTATGGCATTGATATCAATTTCGGTTGTATCGGAATGATTAAACCACAGAGGGCACAGAGGACACAGAGAAAGAGAAGAGAGAGATAATTCCGATGTCAACTGATTAGATATGACTTCTAAGCTGTTCAGCATATAAATTGTAGAGTCGTTTTGTATTCCCCGAAGTCAGTCATAAAAATTGACTGTAAGATTTAGACATACAACAGCTTAGTTCAGCAAAACAATCTCTCTTTTATTGTCTTTTTCTTCTGCTTTAGTGTCCTGTTTTTTCTTGTATTTTGTATAATTGGAGTAACAAATGGTTAAACAAAATAGAGTTAAACAACAAACAGCAGGCACCCAAAAGATTGTCAAACCCCCGGTTTGGTTAAATAAACTTGGTTACTGGTTTCGCATTGGTTTGACAGTTTTTACCGCCCTGTCGCTATTATTGGGGACAGTTGCTTGCACGAATTCTAGTTCAGCAACAACCGCACCAGCTTCTTGGCAACAAGCTTTGCGAGTCACTCCAAAAGAAACTTTAACCCTAATCGTAAAGGAACACAGCAGCCTTCCAGAACTTAAAGTAGCCGCTGGGCAAAGTGCAGTGGCGGAAGCAATTAAGAGAATGCGAGTGTGGCAAGTTAATGGCTCGGTAGGACGGCTGAACCTTTATGATTTCAATAATTCCACTCTGTGCGGCACAAAAGGCTGCCTTTATGTTGGCTACTTAATTCCTAATGATTCAAGTCAAATGCCAACAGAAGTATTTGCAGCTTATCTCGACCCCCATAAACCGCCGAAAACTCCTTTGTTTAATGCTGACAGTTCTTCGCACGAGGGTTTGCCTTGTCTAGGAGTGAATCAGCTTTCCAAAGAAGGCCGCCGCCAGCTTCAATTTTGCTACGACGGCCTTACCTATCAACTTGCTGACAGCCAGCTTTTCAGTAGTTAGTGTTTAGTAGTCTGCGGGTTCATCGAAGTCAAAATCTTCTGCTGAATCAACCTCAACTTCAACCTCAGCAGCCTCGGAAAATTCATCTAATTCCTCTAATTCTGAGTCGGTTCCTCCTTCAACTTGTGCAATTTTGCGAGGGGGCGACAATTTACCTCGATTTTTGCGGTTAGTTACGCTTTCTGGTAACGCCTGGACTTCAGGTTCCGCACCAGCAGCTATAGCTGGCAACTGGGCATCGCTAGCGTCAATGAAGCCAGCAATGTTATTGTGCAGTCCCCAAATCAATTTCTTTTGTGGTTTTTGACCGAGAAATAGCTTATGAAAATTAGCATCAGTTGGCTGAGTAATGCTGTGAGTTTTGCAGCAAAAGGATTTATTTTTGCCTTCCCCTTCTTTGACAGCTCTAAATTCGACATTCAACACTCCCAAAGAGCGCCACTTGTCATTTTTACCGCTGTAATCTCTCCCAAAGCAATCAGCAAATGCCCGTTCCAAATTGCGGTAAAATTCTTCTCTAGCGCTCTTAAAGCTCCAGAGGGCTACATTCTTGAAGCGGACGACAATCGGTACCTGATGCAGGGGTTGGTTTTTGGGATTTAGAAAGATGAGAGCGTGTTCGGAACACACTTCCTGCGTCTTTTTATCGAGGGAATCGCGATATTCGTCGTAAAGCCCAATAAAACTACCTGCTAATTCTCCATTTTCTTCAATATCTTTGTAGCGGATGTACTCAGGCACAAAAGCTAATACCAACATTCTCGCTTTTGGGAGCAGTAAGCCTGTCACTTCTTCGCTTAGTTCGACCGTTGTCAATTCCTCAACATTAGGTATTACGTGCCATTCCGCTTTGACAAGCTGGTCGTTCGGGAGCAAAATACCTGCTGGGTTATCGTTAATCACGATTCCATAGGGCAAAGAGGGCTTGCGAGTTTGGTTGTAATCACTGTTGAATAGCTCCGGATCTATCTCGTAATAATCAGCACTCTTGTTCTTTTGCGTGTGGGACTTTCCACTAGAATTCTGTACTGTCTTACTGGGAGATTTCGCGTTATTGCTTCTTACCATTGTTTACCTATTTTTGTCATGGTCTCCCCCTTGAGGCGATAGCCGCTATCTGAAACATTTAGTTTTTTTAAGAGCTAAAAAAAATGAACAATTTGCAATTTCTGCCTAAAATTCACAAAGCTACCTTGGTACCAATGGCAGTTCAAGCTCCTAAACGTTCGTTAACTAGCATAGATTTTGGCGGGTTGTTGGGTCAGTTTATGAAGCCAGAGGGACTGGCAATGTTAGGGCTAATGGCAGGCTTACTTATTGCTTCCAAATTAGTTGGAAACGGGAAGGGTAAAATTACCTCCGGGCGGCTCTGCGGGACGGCTGAAAAATTGGCAGCCACAGGCTCTGCCCTCAAGCAAATGAAAGAAAAAAAACGGCAGCCCGTTACTTTGTGGAGCGGTACGCCAACTTATTGGTTTAAAGGTTGTCAGGGATTGAGTGCTCGATTGCAAACGCTATTAGGTGCAAATCCGACGGTTTGGTTTCCCCACGCAGAACGCGGAACTTTAGTCATTGGTGCTCCGGGTTCTGGCAAAACATTCAGCGTCATTGACCGGATGGTTGAAAGTGCATTCCAGCAAGGTTTTCCTGCCATTATTTACGACAAAAAAGGAGACCAGATGAAAGTGCTTGCACCCCTTGCAGTTCGCTACGGCTACGATGTGCAAGTGTTTGCGCCAGGGGAAGCTTACAGCGGCACTATCAATCCTCTGGATTTTATGAGAGATGCACAAGATGCAGTAATGGCAGCAGAAATTGGACAAGTTATTGCTCGAAATGCTAGTCCGGGGGAGAGTAAAGGCAATGAGTTTTTTGAGAAAGCAGGCGAGTTGATGGCGAAGGGTTTAGTGCAGTTGGCAAAAAGCAGTCCTTACCCGGATTTAGCTTTTGTGTACGCAATTATTCAACTGCCTGATTTGGTCAAGCGCATCGACCACGCCGTTCACCGACCCGACGGTCATCCCCTCAAAATGGACAGGTGGATTGCCTCTAGTTTTTCGCAGTTATTAAGTTCAAAAGATGCTGAAAAAACCGTGGCGGGCATCAAGGCCACCGCAGAGGCTACCTACTCCAGTTTCATTCAAAAAGATTTGCTGCGGGCATTTATTGGTCGCAGCACCATTCCAATTGCTTTAGAAGGGAAAAAGTGCATTATTTTCAAATTAGATGACCAAAGACGCACTGTAGTGGGGCCGCTGTTAGCTGCTGCTATTCACTTATGTGTGGTGTCTAATTTGAGTCGGGTACGTTCTGACCCATTTTTGTACTGCTTAGACGAGTTTCCGTCTCTCAAGTTCGACAGAATGGATCAGTGGGCTAACGAATATCGTTCTGCTGGCGGCGTACCGATTGTTGGCATTCAATCACTCAATCAACTCTATAATCTCTATGGGGATAAAAAAGGGGCTGCGATCGCCAGTGCTCTGTCAACTCACGTCCTCTTCAACCCCGGCGATTTTGAGACAGCCGAGAAATATTCTAAGCGTTACGGGGAAGTGGAAGTGCTGGTAAAAAATCGATCGACCGGCAGCTCGACGGGGCAGCAAACGAGCCGTTCTGTCAACTGGAGCGAACAGTTGCAAAAGAAACCGCTGATTAGTCCTGACGAAATTCTGAGGTTTCCTCAAGGCAAATGCGTCATCACTTCACCGGCCTACGCAACGGGGGCGGAAGCTTTATTTCCCTACCCTCTCAAGATTCCGGTGCGGCCCGGCGACATAAAGCGAGCTAAAGAGTCTGAACAACTGTGGGACAGCAGCATCAGACCGCAGCTTGAAAGGCGGGCGAAAGCTTTGTCAGTAGAGCAGCAGACAGGTAAACTGCTCAATATAGATGAAGAGCTGGATCAGCGGATTCGATTCGCTTACCAATTGCTGCCACATCCGAACGATCCAGAAGAACCCGTGACGGTGGCTGATGTTAAGTCGCCTGTTAATGCTGCTGATGCGAACAGCGCGGCTGGAAAAATAGCGGTTGGCAATATTCGGAAAAAACTCAAAACTCTGTCCTTTGGTGGCGATAGATGATGGAGCAAACTAAACAATTTTTGGCTGACATTTTGATTGTTGACGATATTCCCGCTAACATTCAACTACTCTCTCAATTGCTAATTGAAAACGGTTACAAAGTCAGGAAGTTGATTAGTGGAGAGCGAGCTTTAAAAGCAGTAGAGTTGCAAGCGCCAGACTTGATTTTGCTAGACATAAAAATGCCCGGTATGGATGGTTATGAAGTCTGCCGTCAACTTAAAGCATCTGAAGCTACTTGTGATATCCCTATAATTTTTATCAGCGCTTTAGATGACGTATTTGACAAAGTAAAAGGGTTTGAGGCGGGCGGTGCTGACTACATTATAAAACCTTTTGAGCCTGTTGAAGTGTTAGCGCGGGTATCTGCCCAACTTAAAATGCAGCGCTTGCAGCAGCAACTTCGCTGCGCTAACGTGCAATTGGCTGCACAAAATGTTCAGCTAAGCCAGGAAATTCAAGAAAGACAGCAAGCAGAAGCCAATTTAAGAATGCTGTTGCACGCTGTTTCGCACGATTTGCGATCGCCTCTATCAGGAATGTCGCTGCTGCTGCGAAGTCGCCTCAATGATGCTGGCAGCAACATTGCTATTGATAGGCGGACTATGGAGGTTATGGTGCAAAGTTGTTCGCGCCAACTCCAGTTGATTGAGTCACTAACAGCAACACAACAGTTTGATGTGAAAAGTGCTTCTTTAGCCATGAAGCCGCTGTCGCTGCCCACTTTAGTCCAAAATATTCTTATTGAAAGATTACCAATTCTCAACCAGCATCGAGTCAAGGTTAAGCAGCTTTTTGCAGCCGATTTGCCTTTAGTCAATGCTGATGCCCAGCAGCTCTGGCGGGTGTTTGGCAATCTGATCGACAATGCTGTTAAATACAATCAGTCTGGGTTTATTTTGACTGTAGAAGCTAAAAAGGAAGGTGAGATGGTTCGCTGTACGGTTGCAGACAATGGGGCAGGAATTTCTCCTCAGCAATGTGCAAGATTATTCGAGCCTTATACGAGGGGAGTTGGAGTTAGTTTAAGGCAAGGATTGGGATTGGGACTTTACATTTGCAGGCAAATTGTTGAGGCTCACGGCGGAGAAATTGGCGTTGATAGCGAATTGGGAAAAGGAGCGAGGTTTTGGTTGACATTGCCAAAGTTTGAAGATTGACAAGCTGTTATAATTTGCTACGCGATAGCTACGCCTCAAAAAACACTTTTTTTAGAACAATTAGAAGCTGCATTCCAACGGCTAAACCAGCCCCAAACGCAGTGCTTTAACGGCAGCCTGGGTGCGATCGCTCGCTTCAAATTTAGCTATAATCATCTCTACATGACCTTTGGCGGTGTGGACGCTCATGCCT
Source organism: Microcoleus sp. Pol12B3 (assembly GCF_036701355.1). Classification (NCBI taxonomy): domain Bacteria; kingdom Bacillati; phylum Cyanobacteriota; class Cyanophyceae; order Oscillatoriales; family Microcoleaceae; genus Microcoleus; species Microcoleus sp. Pol12B3. The sequence goes on along the minus strand of NZ_JAUBQS010000032.1, from coordinate 61,348 downwards.
AGCCCAGCGGCGATTTGTTTATTGCTTTTACCCTCAACTAGCTGCTGCAAAACCTGCATTTCCCGTTCAGTCAGCTTGATGTCGTCATTCGCATAGCTTTCGGGCAGTGGCGTTTTGAGATTTTGCAGCACGCAGTCGGCAATCTTAGGGTCTAGGTAACTGCCACCTTCTTGCACAGTCGTAATCGCTGCTAGAAGTTGTTCTGCGTTAGTGCCTTTAACGCAGTAGCCGTGAGCGCCGCTTGACAAAGCCGCCATTACCTGAGTTGGATTGCTGTGGTGGGTGAGCATCAAGATACGAGTATGCGGCAGTGCGGCTCTGATTTGCTGCGCGGCTGCAATACCGTCGATTCCGGGCAAGTCAATGTCCATCAGCACGATGTCTGGTTGGTGTTGCAGCGTGGCACTGACGGCTTCGTTGCCGTTAACAGCTTGTGCGACAACTGTTAAATGGGGTTGGTTATTGAGGATATGCTGTAGACCGAGCTGCATCATCGGGTCATCTTCAACTATCAGGATGGTTTTTAGTTGGCTTGTTTTTGGTTGGGTGGCGGTAATTGCAGTCACGATTAAGATTCCTACTACATTTTATCCATATCTATTGTTTTTTCTCATATTAAAGAGTGTCATCCTCCTATGGAGAGAAGAAAAGTATTGATTTTTGGGCAATTTCGTCGGCAATAGGGTGCATATCTCTCGATAGGAGGATGGCAATAAAATGTGAACTGATTATATCGATACTTCGTTGATTTCATCCAAATTGATAGCTGTTGCTACTTCCTTCGGTTTAGGTGTTAGATGACCATTGAGCTTGATAACTGTTTGTTCTGTCTCTCGTTCAATGGTAGTCAAAAGCCAATTTTGAGTTTGTCGGTGTTGCTTGCTGTCCCAGGCAAACAGAACTTTTTCTGCTGGTTGAGTCGGGTGCAGTGCCAAAATAATCAGTTGTAGCTTGTGAGGCTCGATCTCGAAGAATTCGGCAGCTACCCATAACTTAACTCGGTCTTGCCAAGTCAGTACAGGATGGCGAATCGCCCACTCAAATAGTCTGGGTGTTCCTTTGACTAAACCCACATTTGTACGGACTTGTATCACTTTAAATGGAGGAGAAGGGGAAGAATTTTCTTCTGTCACTCCCCTTTTTGTTCGGTCTAGTTTTGTTTGAATTGGAATGTCAACAAACAGTTTTCGCTGCGGTAAAAACAGTGATGGCGATAGTTCTTTGAGCTGGAAAACCCACTGCTGGAACTGGGGGTGACTGTTGAGAATTGGCTCGACAGGTAATCCCATTAAAATTTGCTTGACAAGCAGTTGCAAGCGTTCTTGCAGATAGGAAGGAACAAGAGGTGGCTCTTGTAGTGGGCTAGTATGAATAGTTTGATTGAGGTCGGATAGAGTAAGGAGGTACATTGCTCAGAGCATAAAAGACTGAGCAATAGCGGCGATCGCCAGAAGTCAGGGGGGAATGGAGAATGAGACGCTGACTTTTCCGGCTTCTCAACCGAAAACCGTGAGGGTGTAGGCTGCTTGTTACCTAATTATACAAGTTTGGCTAAAAATGCTACTGATGAAGAAATGATATCGGCAATATCATCTGGATCGAGGGAATAAATCTTTGCTAAAACTTCTTTTTTAATTTTTTCAGAGCCTATCCTCTTGCTGCCACTCACTTGACCGATCGCCACCTCATCCAAACCGCGTTGATAAACTGATAGGGATATTTCTCCATCCAAATAAAGTTGCAGAGTCTTGGTACTGCCACCGCTTAACTTTGCCAGTTGCCGAAAGTTCTTAGAATCGGATTCGGGTATCGTTTTCCCTTTTAACCACCGATATACGGTTGAAAAATCTACTCCGATAGCGGACGCTAAAGCGCTTTGAGTCCAGCCTTCTTTCAGCAGCAGCTCGATCAACTGAGTCAGCCGCTTTTGGCGATCGAGTATAAGAGAAGATACAGAGCTAACAGTCACAATTGCTTACCGAAAATTTAGGTTTAAAGTCCTGGGGCACACGGGAACTAACGCCCTTGCGAGACACCGACAAGAGTTTGGCTGAGGATACTCCTCCGAGTGTAAGCCGAGTAGTGGAAAGAGGAAGCCCAAAGAGTGGTCTTGGGAATCCCCGCGCGCGAACGCACCCGGAGGATGTCAACTAATGCTTTTACCGTACACTATTTTACTTTCTGCTGCGTTGAAGCCGATACTTTTTCGCTATTTTACGCCCTTTCTACAAAATTTGAGCAATCAAAGCCTTAATCGATTACGCAACTACTCTTGCATTATGCAATACTTAATCTTGCACCGCGCAAGACGGACGGAACATCAATGTCATCCTCCAACACAGTTCGCGGTTCTGATGCACATAACTTCTCTGTTGTTCGCAGCGCTGAACTCACTGCGAGAGTTGCACAGGACTGCCAGCTAAACAAAGCCGACGCTAAAGATTTGTCTGCCCAGAGCACGCTCACTGATGCTGAAGCATTAGAATTAAGCAGCTTGGAAGCTACAGTCGAACGGAGCTTGAAAGCTTTTTGGGAAATAGGGCAAGCTTTGCGCCATATCCGCGATCGGCGTCTCTACCGACAAGACTTCTCGACTTTTGAAGACTATTGCACTAAGCGGTGGGAAATGTCTCGTCGCTCAGCTTACCAATTGATCGAGGCGGCAACCGTCTATGAAAATGTGCGCCATGGCGCACAAATCCTTCCCGCCAATGAGCGCCAAGTTCGCCCTCTAACAGCACTACCCTCCCAAGAGCAGCCTAGGGCTTGGGCCCAAGCCGTTTCTACTGCTCCGAACGGCAAACTTACGGCTTTTCACGTTGCCCAAGTTGTTGAAGAACACCAGAAAAAAATTTCGAGGAATAAGTCTAACAACGAGAGCAGTTCCAAAAACCAACGAACTCAAACAGCCAATCATCCGTCAAACCGTGAAATTTCAGCATCCACTCAAAAGAATGCTGGGGAATTGGGAGCAACATCCAGTCAGAAAGAAACTCCATGCCGAAGCTGCTGGAATTGCTATCATTGCAGTTTTGAGCCTGTTCAAGACGACCCTCACAGTTTTTATTGTCAAAAGCTAGGCAAACTAAGCTTTATTGAGAAAGATGGTAACGAACGAGGATCTAAATGTAAATTGTGGCTCGATCGATGGATCGAGCCAGAGTTAGTCAAAAAGGCAAGACGAGCCCAACGAGATACTTTTACCTTAACTCTACAGCTCCCGATACACCTGCAAGCCCAGATGCAAGATGCGGCTAAAACTCAAGGGCTGGCTGTAGTAGATTGGGCAGCACAAATCCTTCAAGCAGCAGTTGGTAAGTAGTATTGGGCTAGAATTCGTCTAAATTAAACAGCGTAAATTGGTGAGGAGATGTTGTCGTTTTTCTGGATCGGCGTTTGCCCTTAACAACTTCTTGAATTACTGGATTTGAGTAAATTGATGTCTTCTCATTCAAGTCAATAACTTCTGAGCTTTCTCGTGAACTTATTTCATGTTCGACTGGACAATCAGTATGATTTTTAGCCTGGGACTCGACTGGCTCAAACCACTCATTATACCAGTAAGCAGCGTTTATTGATTGAGGTCTATCGCTACTTAAAGTATTGCCAAGGAGCAAATCAGTTTGACCCAACCACCAAATCGGAACAGCCAGCCAAGGTGAAAACATATAAAACTGAAACAAAGCGCATTTTAACAGAGTAGGGTCTATATCTTGACCGATACCGCTCAGACAGTAATTTGACTGTGTTAACATTAAAGCACCCGTACCGCACGCAGGTTCATTGAAGCTGGAAATTCGCTCTGTTTTATCACCACTGACTAACTTAGATATGAACTGACACAAAGCTAAGGGTGTCGGATAAAACCCTGAACTTTTTTGAGCAGTCTTTCCGCAAATTTGGGGTAGCAGTCTGCCCATATAATCTTCAGGATACAGCATGAGAATTGACAGGTCAAACATCTGATAAAGACGCATTGATGCACCTTCACAGCCGGCAGGTTCTTTGGGTAAAATCTTGTAAGCTGGATGTCCGAATGCGAACAAAACCCAGTCCAAGAAAAACTCCAAATAGTCCCAAGCTGACCAAGTTTTCCATTCTCCATGTTGAGGAATGCAATTGAGGCTATTATCTAACATGGCTTCTGCGGTAGGAGAATGCTGCCATTCGATTTGGGGAATCGGTTCTGCTGGCAAAGTTTCCTCAATTACAAATTTGGGTAAAATTTCTGGTTTTCTGTTTTCCAGAATGGCTAGCATTGGCTCCATCTTCCACCGCATCCAGGCATGAGCGGGGACAGCTTGACACAAAGCCCAATAATCCCACCTTCCCCATAAACATCGGTCTATTTGTGCGAGAATTGTTAAAAGCCAGCCATGCTTTAAATCTCGTGTGAGGTTGGGGATTAAAGCTTGCTTTTTCTTTTGTTTATAGGGTTGATTTTTGAAATGTAACAGCGTTGACTCTCTAATTTTGGAGTCAATGATTGGCAAGACAAGCTTGTTTTTCATGAGTACAAGTCTGAAAAATGCACCCCTAAAAACCGCAGTAGCGGTTCGCACAATTTTATGTTGATGCAAGCAGCGTCTTGTTTAATAAAAACAGTAAAAACAAATTGGGAATAGAGCGTAGCTTTTTTGTGTGAAAAAAGCTACACTCTATTCCCCACTCCCATTTTCCCTATTTCTCTCTCCCATTCCCTCCCATTTCTCAGCCGTCTATTCCACCAATCTTTTGATATTTAAGGAGTAGAAAATGCTTCGCACAGCAGCAGCCCCACCTGCTTGAGTAAAGCTTTGTTACCATCAGGGCATCCCGACTGAATCAAACATTTAGGACAGCCAGAACTGCAAGAACAACTGCGGGCTAACTCAGCAGCCGCATGAGCTAATTGAGGGAGAGAACGAAAAATAGCTTCCGAGGTTCCCGAACCTCCTTCTGCTAAATCGTAAAAGAGTCCTGCATAGTCATTTGCACCTCTCTTCTCTACCAGAAAATTCACATCATTAGGTGAAGCCAAAATAGTCAGAGGTAAAGCTGCTAAAATTTGATGGCCGAAACTGTGAATAGCCAACAAATTCGCGGGGTACTCCCACAACTGCTGATATCCGGGCGGAATCTCCTGTTGAGATTGAAGCAATTCCTGGCGAGTAGCTGTTACTACCTGTTGCAGATAACATTCAACCGGGGAATTAAAACTAATTTGCAGTACAGGAGTCGCAAATTTTATTTCGTAAGGTTGCTCAAAGTTTACCTCATTAAGAACCGATGTTAGCTCAGCAGAGCGAGTTCTCTTGCCACAAACAGGACAGGCAGTACATTTTGGTAAATGCTCTTTGTAATTGACACACTTTCTATTGAGACAAGTTAACTCGTAATTGCGAGTTAATAATTGATAACCAGTGACGAGTTGGCTAATTTCTCCCCAAACCAGTTCCAGAATAGCTTGAGCTGGAATTGCCTTACTATCCGTTGAATTGGTTTGAACATTTCCTTCAACTTCTGGAATGACCAACGGGATTTGTTGAGGCAAACTCAAATTCTGCTTGAGGCTGGTATGAGTGTGGCTAATCGCTACAGTAAACAGTCGAGTTTCAGGGGTGTTTTGCAAAATAGCTTTGCCATTCAAGAGCGAGCGCGAAGTATAAGTCACCAAACAGCCGTCTGAGTTTTGCGTGCGGTAAATAGCACCAGGAAATACCTCTCGATAAGCAATCTCCGCACTGAGGAGTTCAATCTCTTCTTGAGTCTCCGCATCCACCAGTTGTATCGTGCTAGAACCCGTTCCCCCTCGAAAGTTTACATCTTTATGGGGAAAGCCTTTAGCCCATAATTTATCCCGACTTTTGTGAAGAACACCTTGCTCAATTAAAGCCGTTGCAATTTGAGGAGCGCTCTTGCCAAAGTAGTGCTTGAGCTTATTGGCCCGAATGCCAGTTTCAACAGCCGCGCACATCAAATGTTTGGCAATATCTATGGGATAATTGGCATTAAAGCTCACCAATTCAGATTCGGCCGACACCAACAATTCAGGGCGCTCGGCAAAATAGTTATCCAAAGGTGATTGTGCAATGGGAATGAAGACAATTAAACCGGAGTTTGCGCGACCAGCCCTGCCAGCCCTCTGCCTAAAAGCTTGCAAGCTTCCCGGCCATCCCCTAATAATAGCAAAGTCAAGTTGAGGCAAATCAATTCCTGCTTCGAGAGCGCTAGTGCTGAGGATACACTTAACTGTTCCTGACTGCAAAGAGTTAATAATTTCCATGCGGCGCTCGCTTGTTAAACTGCCGTAAAAAATTGCTACTTGCGACTCAATTCCCGAGTTAGTTTGAGTTACAGCTTCTTGCTTAAAAGTGGCCCACAAGTTCTTAATTGCTTGTCGGCCGTTACCGAAGCAAATTCCGCTTTGCCCTTGCTGCAACAAAAACATAATGATGCGAGCAACATCTGAATTAGCATCATGAGTCGGTTTAGTAACAATTAATTGCCGTTCTGGGACAGCAGCTCCGCTAGAGTTAATCCAAACTAACCGCTCGGGTTTATTGATATTTCGCTTTCGACTTCTACCAGATAGTAACTTCGCCAATTTAACTGGATTGCCAACGGTAGCACTCAATATCAGGAATTGCAGTTTTTGAGAAGAACCTCCGCGCTCGTCTACTGCCAATTTTAATCGGCGAATTAAGCTAGCCATGTTAGCTCCGTAAACTCCGTTAAAAGTGTGAGCTTCATCTAGGACAATATAGCGGAGGCGACTTAAAAAATGCTGCCAAGGCTGACTCCAGTGAACGCCTTTCAGCGCATAGTGAATTAACTCTGGTGTGGCGCTGATTATGCTGGGATTTGCAGCTAATAATTGTTCTCGGGTTTTGGGAGGAGTATCTCCAGTTAGAAGGGCAAGGCGCGGGCGCGCAGGCTCAGGAATCAGTTGGAGCAAATCGGCAAGTTTTTGACTTTGGTCGGCTGTTAAAGCTTTCAAGCCATAAATAGATAGTGCAGTAAATTGATGTTGGAGAATGCCCTCTAAAATAGGCAAGTACGCACTTAAAGATTTGCCAGAAGCTGTTGCTGTGCTGAGGATGACATCTTTGCCCTGGCGCACGGCTTTGAGTGTTTTAATTTGGTGCGAATAAAGCTGTTGAATGCCTTGGCTGTGCAAAGCAGAAATTATTGAAGGCGGCAAGTCTTGAGGAATTTTGTAGAGCTTAGGAGTTATAGCAGTCGCGATTGTCTGATAAATAACCTCTTCGCCTAAAAACTCACACAAATCGGCTGTTGCAGTTGGCTGCAAGTGGCTTGCTTCTGGGAAGTTATTTGGGTGAAAATCATGTCTGGCTATTAGTTGGGAAAGAAGGTTGATATAATTGGGAGGCATTGGTCACTCTAAGAATGAATCTTTTCTCTCTTACTACCGATAGGTAGGAAAAAGAACGAGAGAAGAAATTAATAAAAAAACTGGGAGTCGGACTGATTTTGGTAGCAATTATGGGTTTGGGTTCAGGAACCAACAAAGCGGTAGACTTCCACCTCACTGCGCGATTACAACGAGCTAATTACACTTATCTGTCAGTAGTTGTTTTAAGCGTTCGGCCACTGCACCAATCAACACCTTCTTGCGTCTAGCTGGAATCCAAATAAAATGGTATCTAATAAGCGTTACTGATGTAATTTTTAGTCTGTATTTATCTTGCATATTGATTGTCGTTAAGTCGTCAACATCTACAATAACCTCGTACAATAATTTAAGGAGGTGGTGCAATTTGCTTTTAAGCTTCAAATACAAACTTAGACCTAATCAGCAGCAATCCCAAAAACTAATCCAGTGGCTCGATATGTTGAGAGCGAATTACAATTGGTGCTTGCGTGACAGGATTGATGGTTGGCATCAGCAGTTTATTTGCGGTGATTATTGCGACTTGAGGACTCAGGTAGAAATAACGCCTTTGACTTGCGGTATTACTAAAGGAACCCAACTCGCCAACCCCTGGAAGGAGGGCGGCGGTAAAGCCCAAAAAGAAGGATATAAAGATACATCTCCTAAGCGGTCAGCATCATTAATGCAAGATGCAAATCTGCAAGAGTTAAAAGAGGCAAGACCTTGGTATCAAAGTATTGATATTGGAGTATTGCAGTCAATTCCAGCCAGAGTTAATGAATCCTTTAATAAGTTTTTTAAGGGCGCAGGGTTTCCGAAGTTTAAGCGCCGTCACGATTTCAAATCGTTTAGCTACAAACCAGGAAGAATCAAGATTAAAGGTAACAAAGTTTACCTCCCTAAAATTGGGTGGCTGCGTTTCTACAACTCTCGCCTTATCCCCGAAGGATTTGAGATTAAAACCGTAACCATCAGACAGAAAGTTGATGGATGGTATATCTCGGTCAGGATAGAAAACAAAGATATACCAGGCTTCCCAGTAATTCCAGATAGTGAAATCAAAACTATCACTGGCTGCGATATGGGGTTAGGTAAATTGGTTTATCTCTCTGATGGCAGCGCCATTGATAATCCGCGATTTGCTACCCACAAGAAAGCTAAGCGTTTGATGCGAATCAGACAGCGACGGGTTAGCCGTAAGCAAAAAGGTAGTAAGAATCGCAGTAAAGCTCAACTTAGAGTGAGCAAGCTGCACAATAAAATTCAACAGCGTCGCGAATCTTACCAGTGGGATGTAGCTAATCGGATTATTAAAAGATCCGATGCAGTTGTAGTTGAAGATTTACAGATACAAAACATGATGAAGCGGTGCAAACCTGTTAAATCTGAATCTGGTAGATTTCTCCCCAACGGTCAATCGGCTAAACGTGGTTTAAATAGTTCTATCGCTGATGCGAGTTGGTATGCGTTAACTCAAAAACTTGAATATTTGGCTGTGAAGTCAGGCAAGAAGCTGTACCGAGTTAACCCAAGGCATACCAGTCAAACTTGTAGCAAGTGTAAGCATATTGATAAAGATAGCCGCAATGGTGAAAAGTTTATCTGTACCAATTGTGGGCATATTGATGATGCAAATTTGCAAGCTGCAAGGAATGTGAAAGTTAAGGCGATAGAAACCTACAAGTTGAATATTGTCAAAAAGATTAAATCGAAAATGGTACGGCGGGACTCGTCGAAACCAGTACAGTTGAATCTCTTTGAGGTTGAATTGTACGAACGCTCGTCAGTTAACACGCTGCCTTTAAAAGGCAAACGGCGTGTGGGCGAGAACCCACAGGGCAAGCAATTGTCTCTTTGGGGTATTTAGAGCGAAATCTCTAAAGAATCCCATCCCCTTTAGGGGTGGGAGTGTCAACTTACAGATTATCCACTACCTCCGGTTGAGCAAATTTTGGGCTTTCTCGTTTGGATGATGCAGGAAAGATGAGCTGTTATTAAACAAAAATAGCGACCTAGTGCGATAAATAAACTCAAAAACTTCTTTGATAAATTAATGAGAAAAACAACTTCTTTATCACTACAGTTAATTAAGACTTACGCATAAACTCTATCTGTAGGTTACGCCGCGCACCTTACTGCTACCAATAGTGTTGCAAAGCAGTTTTTGCCTCCAGGATTGTTAATGAAAGACTGCCGAATTAACTCGGCAGCGCTTTCCTGTTATTTAAGGTGAGTGAGTTGAGTGATGCTGAGCAAAGCAGGCAACATCGAGTCAGGCTTATCCCCTGTTTTGAGAGCAATTTCTAAATCAAACAAAATGGAGAGCGATCGACTTAAGAAGTTCGCAGATACTTCCTTAACCTCCTGCTTAAGGAAATACAGCCGCTTCGGGTTACTAATTCCGCACATACTAGCAATTTCGCTATCAGAACGTTGTTGGTCGGAATTGATAGTAGCTTTTACCCAAAGCCAAGTTTTAAACTGAGTTTGGAGAGTGGCAATAATTGCTAAAGGAAACTCTGCCCGAGATAGCAATTCATCAAGCACCTTAATTGCCGCCACTGCTTGACCTTTTAAAAGAGCTTCGGCAAGTTGAAAACAGTTGGCTGTGGTAGCTGGAACGAGGATTTTAGCAGCTTCTTTGGTAATGCGAGATCCCGCTGCATAAATAGCTAATTTCTCCAGTTCCTTAATCATTCTAGAAGAATCGTTGCCAATGGCTACCGCTAGATAACTGACAGCATCTCTGGCAATTGAGAGATTCATCTGTTTAGCAGTAGTAGCGATCACACTTTCAATCAAATCAGTACGCCAAGGGGGAATGAGAGTAAACTCCTTAAGTTTACCAAAGTGCAACAAATGCTTGACTACCTTGAGCCGTTTGTCGATAACAGCAGCAGTGAAGACTAAGTGCGTTGTAGCAGGTAATTGGGGCAAAATTTGCAGCAATTCTAGCCCCATTTCTCCAAATTGCTTGAAATCGCAATTTTCAACGACAATAAGTTTGTTTCCACCGCCGAAAGGAACTGAAGCAGCAGCAGAGAGGGCTGCATCCAGGGAAGAAGCATCGAAGCGGTGGATGTTGAAATCTCGCCAGAGAGGATGAGTTTGAGTCTTAAAATTTTCAACTTCTCGTTCAATTGCGTAGGTATCATTCCCAATTAGGATGCTAATCATGCTGCTAACTCCTCCTGTTGTTTGACAGTTACAGTAACAGAGCGGCCTAAAGCTTTAGTAACGATCCGCTGCACGGATTTAAGGTGACTCTGAAACTTGTTTGCGTATTTTCTTTCTACTGCTAACACACATGAATCAGCCGAAAGTTCGGCAATTTGAGCGCGGTTTAAGAGGCTACGATTGCCTGGTTTCGCTGCTGCTACTACTTGCGCCCAAGTTGTCTCAAAGTCAGGAGAATCTGCCTCTATTTTTTGAGGGGTTTTATCACAATTGTCAGGCTGATTAGATGGGGAAGTTGCCGACGATCGCGTTTCGGGGGCAGCGGGTTTGCTTGACAGCATCAAGTTCAGCAGACAAACTTCTAACCAAGTAGCAGCATTGGTGCTAGTTCTCAATTGAAATTCTGATTTTTGCAATTGTGTACAAGCCGCATCAATTGTTTCAAAATCGAAATGAAGAGCGAGCGAGCGCAGTTGTGAATAGCCTACTGGCCCTGCAATTAAATTCTGGCAGTGGCGCGTTGATTTGACAATGAGCAAATCTCTCATTGCTGCTAGCAAGCTGCTGAGAATCAGTTTAGGGGTTTTGCCGCTGTCAATGAGCGTTCTCGAAGATTGCAGTACGCTTAAGGTATCGCCAGAATGAATGGCTTTGAGAAGGGCGATCGACTCTTGCTCGCTGATACTGCCAGATACTTCTGCAACTTGAGTTAGGGTAATCTCTGAGTTTAGCAGTGAAAGCTGAGAGAGTAATTGCAAGGCATCTCTTAACCCTCCGTCGCAGGTGCGAGCGATCGCCCGCATCGCCTCACTTGCGATCTCAATAGATTCAGCGGAGCTAATGTTGTGCAATTGTCCGATAATAGCATCAACTGACAAGGCTCGGAAGTTAAAAGTTTGGCAGCGGGAGATAATTGTCGGCAGGACTTTATGTGCTTCAGTCGTACAGAGAATAAACACCACATGAGCCGGAGGTTCTTCAAGGCATTTGAGGAGAGCATTTTGAGCGCTGGTACTGAGTTGGTGACACTCGTCTAAAATCCAAATGCGGTAACGGCTCATCGCTGGCGCAAAGTTGCTGTGTTGTATTAATTCTCTGGCATCATCCACGCCATTGTGAGAGGCAGCATCGATTTCAGTTACGTCTAAGCTTGAACAGGAGTCAATGGTTTTGCAGCTTGAACATTCTCCGCAAGGAGTGGCGGTTGGCTTTTTGCTATTCAAACAATTGAGGGATTTAGCAAGAATGCGAGCGGTTGAAGTTTTGCCTGTTCCTCTGGGGCCAGTGAATAGGTAAGCTTGAGCAATTTTGTCGGAGGTGATGGCATTGGTCAAGGTTGTTTTGATGGTGTCTTGACCCACTAATTCTTGGAGGTTTTTGGGGCGGTATTTGAGGTGCAGTGGTTGGTACATTTTGAGTGGTTAGAATACTTCTGGTAACTATTCCCCGATAGGGGAGCCGTGAGCCGTGCCTGAAGTTAAACTCATATGACTTACGCATAAGCTCTATCTGTAGTATAAAAATTGTGCATTTTACCGCTACCAATAGTGTTACCAAGTATTTTTTGCGTAAGTCCTGGCTCAGTTGTTGGCGCTGGCGCGCCGAACACACTACCGCAAGAAAAAATTGCTAAACCATCTGCTGCTGAGATACAGCAAAAAAGCACGGCATGAAGGAAAAATCGAAAGCAAAAGGTTTGAGCGAGTGGAAACTGATTCCAGATCCCAATACTGGGGCAATTTACACCCCGCTTACTTGCGATGTAGGGAGTTTTAAAGATGCCAATTGTCGGCTGTCGCGAGCTTATTTAAACCAATGGAGAGAGACATTAAAACTCACTAATTTACCAGCAAAATCGTTGCTTAGCTAAAAAAAAAGTAGTAAAATATATGTGGTGTTTGTAGACAATTTACTGTGGTATGGGCAAAAACCACTTAAACCCTCCTAATTTATAAGTAGTTGGACAGAAATATTTACCCAGATATAATTTTGTAAGGCTCACAGGAAGAAAATTTTAGATTTTATTTTGTGTAATTAATTCTGTCCAACTACTTACAGCAATAGGCTCCGAATTTTTGCAGGAGAGGGCATCAAATATAGATGCCACTCCCACATGCACGACTATTCTTGCGGAGCGACAATATATTCGCACTCTAAAGCCTCTGTACCCGACGCAGGCGTTCCAAACGGTGCAATCAGTAGGGGAGCGGTAGGAGTTGCCATTAACACCCGCAAATCAGAGCTGGAAATTGCTTTGGCTGTATCAATCAAATAGCGGATGTCACACTTGAGACAAAACTCACAACCCCATAGCTTGGCATCAACTGTCTCAGTTCCTGAACTGAGAGTATTGTTGAGTGATGCTCGCACTTGTTGGGCATCTAAATCGAATTCTAAAATAGCTGTTAGGTGAGACTTGTCGCTGTGAGAAGCTAACCTCTCTAAGGCTTTTAAAAAGCTCAGCCTCTCAACCACCACTTGATGGCTAAATTGATGCCGATAGGGAGCGATAATTTGGTCACAAATTGGATATTGCCCTTCTAGCAACTTCGTTGTCAACCGCCAATTATTCCACTCGAATGCGACAAAATTACTAGGTTCCTCTGGCAAACCTTCATAGTAAATCGTAACTTTGTCAGCAGAATTCAAAGAACGCTCCAATAACCGGAGTACCTTAGCAGGGACAGTAAAATTAACTACTTGACGGCTCAAAAGATAGGAATTGCCGCTTTCGTTCAATCCTAAAACCATTGCTATCCGATGCCCATCTGTCGTCCAAACTCTCAGTTGATCGAGTCCTCTGTCTGCGTCGTGACTGAGTTGAAAATTCCCTCCTGTTAAAATGCGTTTGTTTTCCTCAGAACTTACAGCAAATAAGCTAGCTTTTAGGACAGAAATTAACACGCTAGCAGGAAGCGTTACAAGTTTCTGTTGAACGCTGGGGATAGCCGGAAATTCGTCCGCAGCTAGCCCGCGAATGGCGTGCTTGCTTCTTGACGCACTCAGAGTGGCACTGACTGATGGAACGTGGCTTCCTTTAATAATTTCAGAAGAACTCTTTAAGGTAAGGCTGCCGTTAGGAAATTTTCCCAGAATGTCAGCAAGTATGGGTGCGGGGAGGGTAAGCTTTCCAGATTGATTGACATTCGCACCAAAGCTCACTTGCATTCCAAATTCTAAGTTGTAGGCAGTTAGATGCAAATGTTGAGTTTCTGCATCAGCTTCAATCAAAATATTGGACAAAATGGGATGGCTGCTATTGCTGGGAATGATGCCTTTCAGGGCTTGTATATAATCGTTGAATTCTCTTGAATTGCAGGCAACTTCAATAGCTGATGGGAGAGTAGAAGGGGAAGGCAATATTGCCTCATTTGACAATGTTTCTAGAGAAGGAGCATCGACGGCTGGAAGTGCTGCAAAATTTGTGCAAGTTTGCGAGGCTTCTACTTTTTGTGGAGAGATTGTTAAGGGTTCGCAAACCGAGTCAGTTTCAGTTGTTGCTTTGACTGATTTCTTCACAGTTTTGGCAGAATTATGTGCTGTGGCACTCGAGCGTTTTTTCTTAACTGTTCTCTCCCAATTTTCCTCTTTAGGGGGTGTTCCTGTTAGTCGAGATTTTGCCATAATTAGTCTGGTGTCAGGGGTGCGATTGGCCGCTGCGGTAGCAGCACTTATTCAGGTTGTTGAGAAAGAGGAGTGGGAAGGGGAAGGAGAAGGAGAAAGAGAAGGAAAAGGAGAAAGAGAAGGAAAAGGAGAAAGAGAAGGAACCCACGCTTAAAAACATAGGATTGAAGGGTAGACATTTTGTATCTAACTCGGTGGGTATCGATACAATTATTGATTTTTTGAGCGTTGCTATCAACCCACAACTAAAGTTTTTATCTCCATCTTTATCTTCTCTTTCCCCTTGCCCTTTCGTTTCCTTGTTCGCCTTATTTTATAAATAGGACTTACGCACAGACTCTACTTTAGGAATTACGCAACTGGCATAGTCCAATCGATTTGTAGGGTGCGTCAGACTTTCGTTATAAGGCGATTATCGAGGGTTTGGGATAGTAGCGCACCTTACTAATTGTGCCAGTTGCGCCCAGGACTGTACTTGTAGGTGCTGATGGCACACGTTACTACTACAGATAGTGTAAAAATTGATTTATGCAGCCTAAGTCCCGATGGAGAAGCTTTTTGAAAGTTGAGTGTTACTGACTGTTTTCTACAAACGTATGTGCCTCTTGGTTGAAGACTTTACCTCTTGGTTGAGAAGTTTACATTGTACTTGAGAATTTTATTGTTTGAGTACGAGTCATTGGGGGCAACAAATAATATCCGATATCGGCAGCGGCTTGCACCGACATAATAAAGTCGATGGTACTCTTTAAGTTTCTGTTGACTGCTCAAATCTTGACCGATTAACAATCTGCTGAAAAGGTCGCTTCCGTCAATGCCAACTTCATCAAAAGTGCTGCCTTGCGAATTGTGAATAGTCAGAGCAAAGCAATTGTTAATTTCAGCAAACAAGTCATCTTTGAACCAGTAATATTTCCTCCAAAGAAATCCATTGCGTTTAGCACTCTTTAGCTTTTCTTTAAGTTCAGCCTGGTAGCGCTTATTTTCAGACTCGTGCAGGACAAAGATTTGCCGAAATAAACCGTCATCAGTCACAATTTTTAGCAGCCAAACTCGATAGCCTCCGTGCTGGTTAATCTCAACTTCCTTGACGGTAAATTCCGTTGAAGTCGGTAAAATTACGGTTTTGCCGTCAGGTGCCATGACGGGTTTTTTGGTAATTAGCCTTTCTCCCGGTACAAATTGGGGTGCAGCTTGACCGTAGACTTGTTCTCTGATAAGCTGATTGTAGTATCTGACTCGTTTGTTAGTCCAGCACAGAATTCTGAAACGATCGGGATTTTGACTAAATTCTAGATCGATCGTTTTGACGGCATATTGTAGCAGCGTTTCTGATTTAACTTTGAATGCACCGTTTGACTTGTCTCCTTTTTTGTATTTAGAGTGTGGCAAAAATATGTCTGCTTTGCTATTGACAAAAGAGCGGCATTCTGTTATGAAATCGAGCACAGGGCTTTCCCCTGCTTGCCTGACAACTTTGGTCAGTACAGCTTTATTGGTAATGCTGAAAGCAGGCGACTTTTTGTCTCCTACAGGATTGAGTTGAGCGGGGTCGCCCATTAAAATTAGCTTGCGGTGATTGAAGAATGTGCGTTCAAAATTGCGTTCTATCCATTTCCACAATTCGCTTCCAACCATCGAACATTCGTCGAGGAAGATGATATCGTAGAGGTGAAGGCTGCTGGAACTTGTCTGTGACAAGGCTTTTTCTTGTTCTTTTCTGACCATGCCTAATCCTAAAAGTTGGTGTATTGTCATAAAATCAACTCCGAAAATGCCTTGAGACGCTGCCATTTTTCTGAGGATGCCGACTGCTTTGTTAGTAGGTGCTGTGAGGGCAATGCGTTTGCTTTGACTCAAGAGTTCTTGGATAATTTGAAAAACAATTGTGGATTTTCCAGTTCCTGCATAGCCGCACAGCAAGAAGAATGACTCGGTAGTGGTTAGAAAGGTTCTCAATTTGTCGAGGGCTTGCTGCTGTTGCGGTTTGAGCGTGAAGGGAAATTGTGTAAGTTTTTGGGGTTGTTCGAGTAAGGTTTGAATCATTAGTTAGCGTCCGTTACTAATTTTATCAACCTCTGATTAAGCGTTAGCTTGACGGGGAAGTCTTTCAAGAGTAGGTTTTTTAGATTCCGGGCAAGGAAGATTCCTAAGTCTTGTTAATAAAACTTTTAAGACAAATAGGAAATTTTTCTGTTTTTTGTCCCAGCAAAAAAGCACCGTTTACACCCTACGGAGTGCTCGCTACTTCCCACTCATCTCCTAAATGGCATCCTTTCTAAATCAAGTTTAACAACTTTTTCCAGAGCTTCAAGACGCTTATTTAATGTTTTATGTCGGGGACATTCTACAGCATACTCATATTTAGAACCTGTATGTTGCAGTTCATAAATTTGGCACTCAATTAAGTTGCTCAAGTTGCCGACTAGCTTTTTGACAGGTATTAGCCACGCTTTAGCTAGTGCTTTAGTACGAAACCCAATCCAAGCTGTAAAGTAGGAGCCGTCTTCGCTAATTTGATAAGCCACATTGGGCGATAATTTAACAATAGGTTTGATGCGGGCAATACCCAAACCTTTGAGTTCTCTCAAGGTGTAACTTAGGAGTTCTCCGCTGTTCCACTGGATGTGAAATGGACGTGGCTCTTCAACGTTCAAGTGTTGGACTCTCCCCATTCGTTGAAATCCTTCTCGGTGCTGTAAAATGCAATCTCCCTCTCTAAATCCGTAGAAGCCTTGTTTCTTTGTTAGGTTTTCTAACTGCTGCTTCCAGGCTTCTTCCCAAGCTATGTCAAAGTCGAGAAGTTGGTAATTTTGTTCGCTCAATTGTTGAGCTATTTTTTCTTTTAACTGCTGTTTGTAGATTGGCATAGCGAATTCTAAAAAGTTGTCGGGTACTTCGAGAGCTAAATGCGTTTTAGCTCTGATTCTGATATCGGTAACAGATAAATAGCTGGCGGCTTTTAATTGCTGGGGTGTCGGGATATCTATGGTACAAATTGTCGGGTAGCCGGGAAACAGGTTGATGGGAAAGTGATACAATTGGTCGAGAGCAGAGATGAGAATGTGCTGTTCAGTGAGCGATTCTACTTTGAAACGAGTTGCGTTACTAAATTGTATCTGTTCGGAATTAGCGAGTACGATAGTTGTGCAAGCTGGAAGTTCTCCCGCAGTATTTTGAGGAATAAACTGAGGCACGATAGAGATTTTAAGGACGCGGATTTCATCAAGGCTATAAGTCCAAGAAAATGCCTTTTCGCCCGAACTTGCGTCCCAAGTAATTGTCACAGGTTTTTCAGTTTGATTGAGAGAAGTAACAGTACCGTATTGGTTACCAGTTTTAACGATATCATTTAACCTGAAGGGATGTTCTTCAGCAGGTGCGGGAATGAGGAAAGGAAAAATTACTGCAACTACTTCTTTGGCTTGAGGGAAGTGCTGGCTAGCTGATTCAGGAAAGGTGTTGTGGGGGTTTATAATAGACTTGTTAGGGTTCATAAAAGCAAAAAGTTGGTTATCCCTCAACTTCTCCCGCTAGGGAATAGCTTTTAATTAATTTAGAGATTTCCTCAACTCATGGTTCTTGCTTCAATTGCCGGACATGACTTAGCTGTTGTTAGAGGGGAGACTCTGTTGCAATCGCCAACTATACTGGTATCTGCCAGCCCTAGGAGCGCACAGCTATCAACTTTAGGATTATTACTCATATAATTAGAGAAATCGATACAAAATGCGATGGCTCCTTTGCGTCAATTAAAACTCTAATAACAAGCTCTAGTTAGTAGAGTTTAACAAACCCGGTTTTGAGCATTTATCACTCCAGTTAACAGCCCCCAGTAGATAAAAAATTACCCCAGCTATCAGTAGGAGCTGTAGCTGGGGTAATTCGCCCGAAAGCGGATATATTAATCTAACGCAGCTATATCGATTAATTCGATTTCAAACAGAGCTGCGTCGTTATTCTTTAGGCAAAGTAGGCTTGGGTGGGATGTCAAAAACAATCACAAATGTGAATTCTTTGACAAACCGCTGCAAAACCCGAAAATGATCGTCTGCATCCCTCCTCCTGCGAAATCGCGCCACAACAATACGCTGACAATTAGGAAGCAGCTTAATGATGCACCACGGATGCAATCTCTCAAAATAAGTCATTTTAACCTCACCAGCGACAGTAATAGGTTGCGTTCTTTTTTCCTTGCTTGCCATTACGCTAGTTGAGAGAATATTCTTCAAGACAGGTCACGCTGACCTTGACAATTAATTAGGTTTGTGCTTTAAACTGCTCAAATTCTCTTCTAACGCACCTTCTTATCTTCGGAATGCGGACACAGCAAGTTCGCCAGTACGTCGGGAATCTCCTCAAAGTGTTCCAGCAGAAAATCCATTACTGCCAAATGGCGCAAATCAACAGCAGTAGGAAATCTTCGATTTTTCCCCCGCTTAAACCAACCCTGTACTGTCGAATCAGAGCGGGAACAAATGGAGGCAATTTGCTCGTAACTTACCCCCCACTTGACATAAAACTGTTTCGGCGTCATTCCCAATTGGCATTGGCTGTAAACTGCAATCAAATTGCGTTCTCTATCTGTCAAAGTAGGCGGCTTTTTCATCCTCATACCTCTCTAAATCTTCTTCCCACGCCGTGTCAAATTGACACCAAGCTGTACTCTTGGAATTAGGAGCCAACCAAATTATGTAGCACCACATCCAACAGTAACGGCGCGGTTCGTAGTTGTAAAAATTGCCAATAACTATTCCCCAGTCACCTTCTTCACCAACATCTGCCCAGCGCACCATCTCGCCACACTCAAAGCGCGGGGGATGAATTTTGGCAAAACTTGCAGGCAACTCAGTTGAAGGTGGTATATCATTCAAATGTTTTAGTGGCAGGGCCGAAATCAAATCTCGCTTTCCTTTTGAGATTGACATGAGTTATTAACTGTGCATCGACTGCAACAGATTTGTTTTGATAGGTTTTTAGGCCAATTTCTTGATAAAGAAATTGCTGGGCGATATTTCCTTAAATCAATCAATTGGAATCTATATTTGACGAACTATTCTCAAAGCCCAACTCTGGCTAGGCTATCAGTTTTTTGAGATACCGCCCAATCGCGTTGATGTCAAGTCCGGTTGCAGCAGACTGGTATAGTAAAGGTGTAGTTGCTTTCGTCAGCGAGGCGCGATGATCGACAAACGTCTCCAAATCGAACCACACCGGGAAGTAGAAGGACTATTGGAGAATATTGATGACTTGTTATTCAGAATATAACCAGCCAGCCAAAAAGGTTGCAGGTAGAATCAAACAATAGTATAATTAGATTAGCTACTAATAATTTTCTTGGTAGCGCGGTGTTATGACAGCCCTTGAACCTGTTACTTTCAGAGACCTCATAGACGCGATCGCCACCTTGCCGATTATCAACTTTCCTGAGAATTCTAGTCAGTTGAATAGCAATAAGCGGGAAGTAAGTTGCAACAAGCGCCTCCGATTGCCCAGAAAGCGATTGAGCCGGATTTGGTTGGCCATCAAAGAATAGAAGCCAGTTAGCCTACTTGACGTAATGTCCCTTTCGTCCAATAATGAAGGAATTTACGCTAAGAGGGCTGCGCCGTGAAGGTTCAAGGGAATGGGCGCGCTAAGATTTTGACGCCCGCAGAAATTGACCGACTGTTTGACCGGGGTTTTATTACAGCAAGGGACAGGCTTTTGTTTGCTGTAACTTTTTACTGCGCCTGCCGCATTTCAGAGGCGTTAGCTTTAACAACTCACGACATTGTTGGGGGGTCAGTTACGTTGCGGAAAGCGACGACAAAGGGGAAATCAGCAACGCGAACGCTGCCGCTCCATCCTATGCTGGCTAAGTATTTAAAGGCTTACAATCCAGATGTGGGTTTTTTGTTTCCGGGGCGAGACAATACGAAGCCTTTGACTCGCGCCGCATCGGATGTGATTTTTAAAGAAGCTTGCAAGCGGGTAAGAATTAAGGGGGCTTCAACACATTCGATGCGGCGGACGGCGCTGACTAATTTGAGCAATGCGGGGGTGCCGCTGCGGGTGATTATGGAGATTTCGGGACACAAAAATTTGTCGAGTCTCCAGCGCTATTTGGAGGTACAGCCGGAACAGCTTGTCAAGGCGATTGGGCTCTTGAAGTAAGGCGACAGAGCTCAATATTTTCCTGTCCTTTAATATTACCGCAGTTTATAGATATTCCGAAACCGACAGCATTCAGCATCAAACAGCAACTTAACCGTTCCCGTTCCGCTATTGCGCCCTTTCAATCCAATAATTTCAGCCATTCCTCTATCAGGAGAATCAGGATTGTAATAATCGTCCCTGTAAACTCCAAGCACAACATCCGCATCCTGTTCAATTCCACCAGAGCCACGCAAATCCGATAAACTTGGACGCTTGTTCGTGCGAGTCTCTACCCCCCGATTGAGCTGAGAAAGCAGCACAACCGGCGCGTCAACCTCGCGAGCCAAAATCTTCATCTGCCGCGTAATTTCGCTAATTTTATTGACAACATTTTCATCCGCCGAATTCACCATCAATTGCAAGTAATCAACAATTACCAAACCCAATGGGCCGCGCTCACAAACAAACTCCCTAACTCTGGAACGAATCTCCAAGGGAGACGGTTCCAAACTTTCGTCTATCCAAAAATCAGCATCGCTAACTTTCCCTAAAGCCGAAGCTAGGACTTCGTACTTACCAGCTAGGTTAACTTTCCTGATATCTTTCACCGACACCCCACTCTCAAGTGCCATTAGTCGCGCTGCCAAGTCCCGACCTGGCATTTCCATCGAAAACATCAAAACTCGACCGTTCGTGGGAAGGCAAGCAATGTTGTAGCCAAGGGCACAAGCCAAAGCTGTTTTGCCACTGCCCGGACGACCTCCTATAACAATCAATTCACCTCGGTAAAATCCGCCTCCCAATAGGTCGTCGAGGTCGTAAAACCCTGTGCTGATTCCAGGAAAGTAGTTAGCAGTCTCCAAGCGCTCTTCCTCAATTTCATCTAGATATCGCCAAAGCTCCCCGCAGTATTCCGAGAGAGGCCGAATAGCTTTTTGCCGCTCTTCTTTGTACTTATTGAGGGCAAAAATCTTTTCCTCGGCTTTATTTAGTATCGCATCCAATTCGGTGGAAGTTTCGTAGCCAAGCTGCACGAGGTCATTACCAACTTTGATGAGTTCGCGCCGGACAAACTTGTCTACGACTAGCAAGGCATATTGGTCGATGTTGACGGCTGAAACAGTTCGGTCTACCAGCATTACCAGTTTGGTTTGACCCCCTACTACTTCCAGCAGGTTGTGGTCGTCGAGGAAGGTGGTGACGTTCATCAAATCTGTGGGCTGCTCCTTAGAGTGCAGCGCTAAAGCGGCCCGATAAATGTGTTGGTGGACTGTAATTGCTAACGCTTCGGGACGCAGAATATTTGCGACTCGGTTAATCGCGATTGGGTCGATCAGAATTCCGCCTAAAATTGCTTCCTCTGCATCAATATTGATCGGCCTTTTGTCAACAAAACTGACTGCCATGTCTGGTATTCTCCTTTGAGCTTGTTGTTAATTAAACTGTACTAAAAGTTGTCTAAAGGATTAGATGCTGTCTACATGGGTTAAATCATCACTGTTTTCACAGCTAAGTTAAATAACTAAGTAGTAGATAATTTGTTAAAAATTTGTTTGACGTGCTGAGGAAATCGATGCATCCACTGCAAGTAAATTTGCTGCTGAATACCTAGCGCTGCAAAAGCTTCTTTGCCTAGTTGCTGGAACTGTTCGCATAACGTTCGATGAGTTTCTAATGGCATATAATGAGGGTCAACATAATCCTCAGTTATTCTTGTTGTCTGTGCAGAACGAGAATCTTTTGGAATTGGAGAAGAGCCTGTTGAAGCTGGAGACGAAACAACATTTGTTGGGTTCGAGTTTTGAAAACCGTTAGTTTTCTCCCACCAGCGACCGCGCAAACAATCAACGACCCACCCTGAAGGGTTGGATATTTGCTTTGTTTGGCTTCGGACTTGCAGCAAGTTTAAGGCGGCTTGGATTTCGTTTAAGCTGTGCTGGAGGACACAAATTTTTAATTCAGAATTCATGCCTCCTGTGGCTCGCGTAACGGCTTCGACAATTTCAGTTGCATCGGGATTGGCAATTGCAACCGCTTCGATAATTTCAGTTGTCTCGGAATTGGCAATTGCAACCGCTTCGACAATTTCAGTTGCATCGGAATTGGCAATTGGAACAGCTTCGACAATTTCATTCGCATCGGGGTTGGCAATTACAACCGCTTCGATAATCTCAGTTGCATCAGGATTAGTAATTGGAACGGCTTTGACAATCTCAGTTGTCTCGGAATTGGCAATTGGAACAGCTTTGAGAATCTCAGTCGCATCAGGATTAGTAATTGGAACGGCTTTGACAGTTTCAGTCGCATCGGGGTTGGCAATTGCAAGCGCTTCGACAATTTCAGGAACTTGGGGAGTAACGGGCGAAGATATTTCAGGACTTAACGGAACAGCTTTATTGGTAGGTATTGGTGATTTGGCGGCAGAGATTGTTGGATTGTCGAGGCTGTTGAGTTCTGTCAGCAGTTTTTGCGGGGGTTTAGAGGTCAAACCTCTTTGTTCTGGAGTGCAAGGCATTGCCACATCGACTGCCTGACTGTTATCTGAAT
Organism: Microcoleus sp. Pol12B3; assembly: GCF_036701355.1. Taxonomy (NCBI): domain Bacteria; kingdom Bacillati; phylum Cyanobacteriota; class Cyanophyceae; order Oscillatoriales; family Microcoleaceae; genus Microcoleus; species Microcoleus sp. Pol12B3. The sequence goes on along the minus strand of NZ_JAUBQS010000032.1, from coordinate 38,487 downwards.
TAATTCTCAGACATTCAGCGGTTGGGGCGGAACATTTATTTTCACTAAGGGTTTTTAGTTCTTGTTCTGAATTTTTATTTAATTCAGTGCTTTTAGATTTGATCCCAGTTACAAGCTGTGGTTTTTTATCTGGTGATGTTAAATTTTCTTCCTCTTTAGAAAAATTTAAAAAAACAGCAGCAACATTTTCAGTGCTTTGCTGTCCTTTTTTATCCTCTGTAAAGAGTACGGCACCATCAGGGTTTGAACCCCCTGTTTGCTCAATTTTTGGCTGGTTCAGTCGATTTTTTGACTGCTTGCTCAGTTTTTGGAATTTTGAATTGGTGTGAGTGAAGGGGCGAACGTCGCCCAGGTGCTGCACTGCTATGCGGAAAATGCCACGCCCGTAGTTTTTGAGAATTTTGACCAAGCCGAGTTTTTCGAGCTGTCTGAGGGCTGCCCGCCTGGTGTTAGGGCTATAGGGCTTGCCGTTTCGGACTCTTGTGGCTCGTTTTTCGCCCAAGGGGATGCAATTGATGTCGATTTCCTCTGGTTTGCCGCCGATGCAGGTTCTGTACAGGTAGAGGGCGAGTTTGAGGGCGCTGGGGGTAGCGCCTTCTAGTATGTCGGCTAGGGCTTCGTAAATTGCGGCGTGTCGGGCGAATGGCGGTTTGTGCCAGGTAGTTGTATCTGCAACCATTTTTTGTTCCGGGGTAAAAATGAGCGTAAATGTCCCTTCATGCGACTGTGACAGCCGCAAGGTTTGCCAGAGCGGTTGTTGTGAATTTGACCGCGGGCTATTGAGCGCGAATGCAGCGCTCGCTGCACTCAACAGGATTTCGGGTTGGCTTCAACAACCAGGTGTGGTAGTAGTTCCGCCGGAACTCGATTCATAGCGCCGTCGCTTGAACTATCGGCAAACTTTAGCGAAGCGGTTTTAAGGTCTTGTACTTTTGCGATCGCTTTTTTGTAGCGATGCAGTTGTCCTAAATCCAGCAGTGTTGAGACTGACCGCCCCGCTAAAAGATGAGAAAGGGTGCGCGACTATTTTTTCAATCCTGCCAGACCAGCCGATACGGGATTTGGTGGCGAATCAGTCTAATAAGACTGATCAGAGTTGTTCTAAAAGCTGAAAACTTTACGTGGTAAGAGTTTCAAAAATGACTTGTCGCGGCATTCTAGAGGTTTTGTCGCGGCATTCTAGAGGTTTTGTCGCGGCATTCTAGAGGTTTTGTTCTAACGGTCAAACTTGTATGGGGTATGGATTTGAGAGCGATTTTAAATACCTATTTTTTTTAGAACAAGTTTCAGAACAGTCGGAGCATCTTTTGCCGAAAAAAAAACCAGCCGGGAAAGGTGGGTTTGTAGGGTCGCTTTGGTGAGAGTTATGTCCTGGACACACGGGTGGTCATCACCTAGCCCTGTCTGGCGTGTTAAATCAGAACCGGAGAAAAAGGATAAAACCGCTATTTCACGTTCGGGTTTTTGAGACTTCGATCAAAAAAAATTGTTTTTCGGAACTTGGACTCACAATCAAAACGCTGAAACTTAGTAACCTCGTTCCTCACGCCAGACAGGGCTAGTGGTCATCACCTGAGTTTGATGGACGAGAATACAGAGGCTACAGCCCTTGAACCGGGGAAAAAACTAAGGTGATGGCGATGTTAGTCAAGCTCTGCTTGCTGTCGCTGTTTGAGCGTAGAATCCCCGTCTCTTGACTAGCGGGGAGTATGTCAAATTAGGACTAAGGCTAAGCATCATCAGGATAGAGGCTCTTCAGGGGGGGTTGCCCCTACTTTCACACCGTATATTGAGGCTGTGCGTAAGTCCTAAATATGTCAATCTGAAATGCTTAACAGATGCCAGATTTGGGATTCCAGTTCTGGTGCAGGGATTCGCTCCCCACGTTCCAACATGGATACATAACGCTGCGACACCCCTAGCCAGCCAGCCAATTGTGCTTGAGTCCAACCTTTGGCTGTTCTTGCTTCTTTTATCTCATTGCTTGTCAGTTTAGGTTTGGGAGCTTCTTTCAGGCGGGGTTGAACCTGTTTGAGTTCAGCTTTGCTTGCCAGGAGTTGGGGGATAGGTGCTGGCGGATGGATGGTAATTTTGGCTGCCAATAGCGTGTCAAAGTATCCTCGTTTTTTTCGATCCTTGCTACCGGGTCTCAGCCATTCTGGGTAGGTCTCTTGGTCAAACTCGATTTGAAACGCTCGCTGGAGTTTCAACAGCACTTCCAGGGTGTGATTCCAGCTATTCATCAGCGTGTAAGCTTTTCTACGGTCAGACCGGGCTATATCGATTACCGTTTGGGATAGGAGCGCTTTTAGAAGGGTTTCCACTTTGTAACTGCCACTGGTGTGAAATCGGCTTTCCATCGTCAGATGAAGTGCTAAGCGCAAAGCCAGTTCATCATGGTAGGCATCGATTTTGAGAATCTCCTGGGCTAAATAGCCAAACTGATACAAGGCTTCTTTGGCGAAGTAACCTGCTTTGTTCAAGAAGGCATGAGTCCAGAGCCCCGGTTGGACTGTGATGTAGACTTCATCAGGCTGCTCTATTTTGCCCTCCAGATTCTGCTGACCTGTTAACTGAATTTGAATATTCCACATTCGCGAGGTGTCAACGCTGGCTCTAATTCCACCTTTTTTGTGTTTGCCTTCAACCCATGTGGCTTTGATTGCTAGGCAACCTAGAGCATATGCAGTTTTAGCTAGTTCATTCAGTTTTTTAGACGCGGGCAAGTCTGTGCGTTTGTCCCAGCCCATTTCCTTGATTAAGTCACTGCCTTCGAGAGTGAATAAGCTTTCCCACGGCTCTTCTTGTCTCATAATATGAGCGGCAAAAATCAGGTGTAACTTGGCAGCGGTCAGCCCAAACTTGTCAATAATTTGCATGGCCTCTTCTAAAGGCAGCAGCGTGATGTCGCCGGGGTTGGCGATGTAGTGCTCGATGATGTTGTTGGGGTTGCCCTTGGCTCGGTGTTGGAAGTAGCCGACACCTGAAGGGTATTGCTGCCACAAGTCTGTTCTCAGTTGTGCGTGGAGGCTGGATACCATAGGAGGGGGTGTCGCAACAGGGGCGATCGGTCTATTATGGTACAGACGAGGTTCTGTAATGGGTTTGTCTGGGGTATCTCTAACTTCAGCCAGACTTTCTGAGCTGGTGCTGTCAATCATAGTTTTAGTCAATAGTTAGAACCTAGTATTTTACTTACTGAATTTTTAATAAATTCGAGAATTTTAAGTCGGCATAATGTCGTCAAGTTGCAATTGTAAATTGGGAAATAGGTAAGAAGAAATCGGCTCTCCCAAGCGATATTGTTGCTGCTGGTAAACTCCATCAACCAACTGGCAGACCGTGAAAGTAGGTTGCTTGGGATTGCCGATAAATTGCAAACCCCCCAAGCCTCGAAAGTCCACAATCCAATATTCTGCAATCTTCAAAAAAGCGTATTCTTCCACTTTTCTTGCATAATCATCTTGCCAATTAGTGCTGACAACTTCGGCAACAAGCTTAATTGTACTATCTTTACAAATCACTGGTTCTTTTTGCCAAAGGGGTTCACTACTAAGTTCTGCTTTATCTAAAACAACTACATCAGGACGCAGTGCTGTGGCCTCAGCGTATAGGGGTTTTATTAAACAAGTTTTTGGAACCAACCAATTGAAATTACCACGAAAAATTTCTACGTAAATTCTACCAGCAATACTACCTGCAACCGCTTCGTGAGGACCAGTAGGTTCCATGTCTCTGAGTTCTCCATCAATGAGTTCATATCGTGTATTATCCCCATATAGGGCAATAAACTCCTCAAAGCTAAGTAGTTTGGATGGGGTGTATGTCATAGGTTATTTTTTAATGGGAGGTAGCTTAATTAGAAGTTTCGTGGGGTAGGGAGTAGAGTTCTGTTAAGTTTATTATACTCGCTCGATTGCATGACCGCCTTCGAGCTTGTCAAACTAATGGAGGCGGATTGCGATCTGATAAATCGCCCCGTGCCGATTCCAGAGAACCATCCATTATATTCCAATCAATGTCATCATCGGGGAACAGCGATAATTGTCCAGGCGAGACGTTGGATTGCCCGCGATTGTGATAAGAAAGGTGACACGCAGTACAAAGGGCTATTAAGTTTTCTGGACGGTTGTCCTCCGGTATCCGGTTGCGGTGGTGCACTGTCAAAGTTAGGGAACATCGTTCGGACTTGGTTAAGCCACTTATCTTACCGGGTCGGAGGCATTGTTGGTTGCATTTAGTACAGCGCCAGAGCGCACTTTCTTTCACGGAGAGCGCAATAAGAGTGCCAATTGTCGGGATACCTCTTGGCTTTTGTCATAGCTCATTTCTCATAGGCAATTTAGGATGAGATTCTTTGACATCTGAAATCATCCAAGAATAGAATCTTGGAGACTTTCAGGAATGTGAACGTCAAAGGATATTCCGTGGGCAGCAAAGTAAGGTTGACCGTTAGCAACAACCGCATCAAACTTGTGTTCTTTATGACTTCCTTTTACAGGAAAATCATTTGTTAGCATTTCTTTTAAAGCAGGTTTATCATCATAGAATCTAAGAGTTTTTCTAATTATAGAAGTTGTAATTCTCGCAGCATCTTGGCGATTTCGCTTAGTTTTTGCAGGAACTACATTAACTAGGTAAGTCTACGCGATATCTTCTAATAGATTCTCGACATTATCTAAAGAGCCGCGAGGTTCTGTGAATTGAATACTGTTAATCCAACCCCGTGCAATTTTTTTTAATCGCTCATGTTTAGGAGTACCATCTGGCTCATCTCCGGGGAAAAGCAAACCCTCACTGGCCGCGAAGTTCATTCGTTTTGCAAAGTCTCTGAGAAAATGAATATCTTCGCGACCAAAAGCCTGCACTCGACTCCAATTATTTAAAAATTGTACGCGCACATTATTGTCATCAAAAGCAACAACACCAATATTAATCCGTTCGTCAGCGATGGGATTGGGGACGTATTGAACGATACTATATCTGCTTGCCATTGCTTTTGCCTCCTTCTATGCAAATCTCATCTATGATAAAATTGCAATTATCACACAAATAGGAGTTTTGTTCAGCTTGGGGCGCTTGCTTTAACACATTATCTCCTGCTTTGTCAAGTCGTTAATAAAAAATGACATATTCGCCAAACAAAATTTACGAATAATTACATCAACTCAGCAAAAGCGAACCGAGACAATTTGAGGAAAGAATGCCGGCAAGAGATACAATCCATAATATCGTTAAAGAAGCGCTGATAAAAGATGGTTGGGAAATCACTAACGACCCCTATGTAATTTCTTACGGAGAGCGATTTCTCTTTGTAGACTTGGCAGCGGCAGCGTCCGAAGTCAACAACAAAATAGAAGGGCGTTTTATTGGCGCAAAGCGAGAAAATACCCGCATCGCCATTGAAATTAAAGAATTTCGAGGAGTGTCACCTATTGCCGATCTGGAACAAGCTCTTGGTCAATATATACTCTATCGGTTATTGCTAGGCCAAGTTGACCCAGAACGGATAATTTATTTAGCCGTTTCCACTCTGGCCTATAACGGCATTTTCAACGAACCTATTGGCGAACTCGCCATTACAGAAATACCCTTAAATTTGGTAGTAATCGATTTAGAAAAAATAGAGGTTCAACAATGGATAACTTAACGGATAATGCAACCACATACCGAGAAATTGTCAAACAGGTAATCGGGAAATATGCCCAATTAAAGCCTTCTCACGGAGAGATCCGACTTGATCCCGTGTTTGACGAAACTCACGATCGCTACGCCTTGATGCAAGTTGGTTGGGATCGGGGGCGGCGAATCAGAGGAAACCTCATTTATATCACGTTGGAAGCTGGTAAAATCTACATTGAATATGACGGTATGGAATGCGGCATTACCCAAGATTTAATTGAGGAAGGCATTCCTCAAAACGATATCATCTTAGCTTTTCTGTCACCCGATCAAGTCCTTGTTGCCGCATAAAACAATGCCGGTCGTGCTAAGCACAATACAAGTAGTGTGCATCAGGGAGAAAATTATCGCTGTTAGCCAAGGATTTACAACTGACGCACCCTACTAGCTAGCCCTAGCTATATGACTTTACCAATCTAGCTCTTGCCGAAGCATTGAGCGCAGAGGAATTACATAATGTTTGATATTTTAAAATCGTGGCTATCATCTTTAACACCGATTCAATTTCAAGAATATACTGCGTTTACTACTACTTTACTTATATTAATTACTGTAATTAGATTTATTTATGACTTGAATAAAGATAGAATCAAAATAATAGTTACAGTTGAACGTGAGCGTGATAGCTTGCCAGCAATACAACAGCCTTTAATAAATTATTTTTTGCTTAAAGTTATAAATAAAAGCTATAATCCTGTCGTAATTAATGAAATTGGAGTGATTACCCAAAGCGAAACAATTAATTTGGTAGATATGCCTTGGATATTTACTCACCTAAAAGAGGATCAAGGGGAAATTCTGGGAAGTCTCGAATGGGTAGCGATTCCTGGTACAGTGAATCCACAATCTATGGGGATAGCTCTAATTTTATTTTCTAACTTAGAAAAAGCTTATAAAAATATCAAAAAAGAAGGAGAAAAACTGTCGTTGGAAGACCCTGGATACCTGCGAACAGTTAATCTTGTCACTACTTATGAAGAATTGATGAAGCCGAATTCGTATAACACCAGCACTCAAGTGCTGACAGTCAAACCTTATACAGTGATTACTACAGGTCAGCGTTTTATTGGCAAAAAAACAAAGATTCAATTAGGAAACCTTCATACATCTGTGCAAGCTATGACTCAAAAAAAAAGATTCCTTTGATACAAGTAAGGAATCATTTAGGCATTAAAGTTTGGACTAATTATTAAACAATCTAATTAAAGGTAAAGGCATATAATGAATATCAATGCAACCCCAACAACCCCCGCCCAAGTCCGCCAAGACCTAATCGACGCCTTACAACTCGACCTGATCGGCCCCATCCCCGACGACGAAGCCCACGCCGCAGAAATCATCAACCAACCCCCTTCCCGCTCGTATCTCAGCGGTTTTTTCGTACCCTGGTTTGCCAAGATTAGAGGCATACGGAGCGATGAAAACGGCGAGTGTTTCCACTCGATCGATTTTAGCAAGCAGACCGATCGAAACTTTGCCGTTATTTCTCAGTATTTTGCTTTAAAACCGCCTCAATTTCCGCCAGCTTTTGGCGCAAAACCTCCTGCAACTCCACAAGTTGGTCAACCTCAGCTTGCTCCAACACTTGAGGTGAGAGCTTTTTCAAATTCCCGGCTGCCAACTTAACCTGCTTGAATTGGCGGGCTGCCCCTGGGAAATCATCCAGATTAGAATTGATAATTTCTTGCACCAATTTACGAGTTTGAGTCACCGACAATTTCTCGGCAATAACTCGATCGGTTGCTTGAACTCTAATCGGCTGCGCTTCTTCCTCTGGCAAGACTAAATTTTTAGCAGAGAGTTTAGAAAGAGCCATTGCATGAACCCCTTTAAGTCCTAATTGCCTGATAGCAGTCTTAAGGTCATCAGCCAAAGACAGCATCGGGAAAATGTTGGCATCGATAGAAGCGGGATTGAGCTGCAAATCCAACAGTGTCCGCAAAACGGCCAACTCTTGTTCATCCAAACCCACAGCGGCCAAACCCTGTTGCTGCTCGTCAGGTGCCACCGTCACCAACTCGGAAACCAAGTTCATCCGTTTTTGCGCGTTCAAGCGTCGCACCACTGTCGAGAGAATGCGGGGGATAGTTGCAGCTTCCAAACCCGTATTTTCAGACAACTCCCGCACAATAGCTTCTGCTTTATCGAGGGGATTGAGATCTTCCCGGTGCAGGGAAGTCAGCAGTGCTTTGCGGTGCAAAGCCGCGGGTTCTGGAACGATCACAGCTTGTAAAGTTTCCCAGCCCAGATTTTTAGCGCTGCGCCAGCGCCGCTCTCCATCGAATATCACCAAATCCCCCCGTTGAATCAAGATAATGGGTTGCAGTTGTCCGTCACTAGCGAGGGAACGGGACATGGACTCGATACTTTCCGGCAAAAATGTCTGTCTGGGTTGTTCAGGATTAGGCTGAATTTGGTCTAGTGAAATGGAGAGGATACCGCTGGCGGATTCTAGTTGTTCTCGCAGTGCAGTCAATTGAGATTCCAATTCCGTTGAACCCGATTTTCGCAGTTCTTCAATTTCTGCTTTGAGTTCCTGAATCTCGGATTCAGCTTCAGAGAGGTGCATTGACTGCTTGGCGGATGAAAAATAATTTCCCAAGTCGGGAGCTTTACGGGTGGCCATAGCGATTTTAGATTTTAAATTGGGGATTGGAAGAAGTCAGTTCATGCCTATAAGCCAAAAACGAAGGATTCGTTTTCGCCGGCGCAAGTTGTGACTGTGAATCAAACACTATTTCTTTTTTTTTCCTTTTTTGGCAATAGCCGGAGCAACTCCATTTCCCATTAAAGTAGCTAACTGTTTAACAATTTCTTTGAAGTCGCCTAAAGCTGGGTGAAGGGGGCGATAAAGGTGTAATGGCAACCCTTGACCGCTGGCATTGACAAATTCTGCACTGTCCCGAATAGGTGGAAAAACGCGGATATTCATCTGCTCTAGCTGGGCTGGCAATGACTCTAAAAGTTGTCGGTGGACGGCTCGTTTCGTATCGTATTGGTTGGGTACAAACCCTAAGATTTCTGGTTGCGGCTTGAGGCGTAATTGTTTGCAATGGTGGTAGTACCACTCCAGCAGGTGAGCTGCTCCTTGAATTGATTTTGGTTCGAGCTGTACGGGCACTATTATATGAGTGCAAGCAGTTAGTGCCATCAAGGGCAAGGGGCCGAGGGTAGCGGGGCAGTCGAAGATAATTAGGTCGTGATCCATTGGATAGTCACTCAGGCAATCGCCCAGAAGATAAGCGCCACGCTTGTGCAGAACTAACTCGTCTGCTGTTTGCGTCAGCGTCATTCCGCCTTGACAAACGGTTATATTATTGGTGTGGGAACTCCAGCTAGGAGTAAGAGGCCAAGAGCCATTGAAGCTTTCTCGCATTATGGCGGACAGTGTGTGTTCTGGCTCTGGCGGATTTAGACCGCAAAAAAGGGTCAGGGAGCCTTGGGGGTCGAGATCCATAATGGCTACTTTCAAACCCCTTAACCCCAGTTCGTAGGCGAGGTGAACTGAAAGTGTGGTTTTGCCAGTGCCGCCAGCATTGCTGATGACTGCTAGTCGAATTTGCATGGTTTTGAATTAAGTAGATGATTTAAGTATCATATATCGAGAGTCGGCATCAGATATCGATATATGAGAGCATCGCGGTAAACCACCGTTGGGCCCCACGGTGAAACAGCAAGTTAATATTTAGTCTGACGAGTAGATTATCGTCAAGTTTAGTACGGGGAAGATTGTTGAAAAGAATTTAAGTTCGATCGCTAGACTGAAACACGGAACGTCATATATCGATATCTGAGGTATGGGATCTAACCGCCGAGTTAACTTCGATCGCAGTCTTGGGACGGTGCGATCGTACAATGTACTAGGGAACTTCAAAGGCACGGAAGGGTTGGGCGAGTCAACTGAACAATTTGCATTAACATACCTAGAATTAGTTGAATGTTTTCAATAAAATGCTCTGTTGTTTCAATATAAACCGTCCTATCTTCTAGTTTCATGAACCTCCAGATACTGCCTGTTGTCACTGCACCATAAACACAGGAAATGCTGTTATCTTTTTGAATATTAAAAATCTGGGCTGCAAACATTTCTGCAATGCACTGGGCAATTCCCGATTTGATATTGTCATTCTTGGCTTCGACAAGTGTAAACACGGGAGCATTTAAAGATAATTGTTCTGGTGAATGACTAATCATAAAGTCACAAATGCCATTCAGTCCTTTGACTCGATCAATATTAAATTCCGTACCGGAAAAGAGGCTGATTTGACGATCGCACCGCCTGCGGAGTTCAATCAATACCGGAGCGACTATCATCTCCGATCGCGCTTTTTCCGTGTCAATTCCCAAAGCTAAGGGAATATTTTCGGCTAAGGTTTCCTTTAAAAGCTGACTGGGTGCGATCGGTTCTACAGCCGTAAAGACTTCAGATACTTCTCTAATTGTTAAGCCGAGTTTATGCTTAATATCATCTAGGGAAAATTCGCTATAAGACATAATAGTTGCACCTTTCACTCCGTCGCTCTAATTTTATATTTAGATCGCGTTCGTTAAGCCAGGAAGCTATTCATAGCTTTGTCCCGATTTTGGTAGGTTTTTACGAACGGATGTTCCCAACAGATATGACCAATAATAACCTGTGTTCCGGATCCCAGCTCGCTCTGAATCTCCAACTGAGCGCTAATCTGCTCGACCCGCTGCCACATTCCACCCAGACCAAATCCGCTGACTTGCTACTGCGGATCGAACCCGCATCTGTCGTTACGTACAGACAGGTACAGCCGATAGCATGGAGTAAACAATCAAGTGAGCGTGAGTTGTTAGCAGATTATCGGCTGTACCTCTGCTCGGCATTGCTCTGTCAAATCGTGCTGCTCTGAACAAAATCGTCCTAATGCTTTGCGATCTACCGAACGTCACATATCAATATCTGAGGTACGAACTCTAAAAACCGAGTTAACTTTGATCGCAGTCTTGGGATTTGGTGATCGTACAATCTGCCGAACGTCATATATCGATATCTGAGGTACAGACTCTCACCGCAGAGTTGATTTTGATCGCAGTCTTGGGATTTGGTGATCGTACAATCTGCCGAACGTCATATATCGATATCTGAGGTACGGGTTGTAAACACAGAGTTAACTTTGATCGCAATCTTGGGATGGTGAGCTCGCCTAATCTACCGAAATGCACTCGGTGAACGTCATATATCGATATCTGAGGTACGATTCTCAAAACCGAGTTAACTTTGAGAATAGTCTTGGGATGTGGCGATAGACTAAGGTTGAACTTCATATATTGATATATGAGGTACGAATCTAAAAACCGAGTTAACTTTGATCGCAGTCTTGGGATTTTGCGATAGTACAATCGGCCGAAATGCAATTCTGAGTCAAATCGCTGATAATATCTAAGCTCATATTGTTAACTAATTTAGTCAGAGCCAGAGCAATTTGCTTCTGCGACAGGGGAATTCGCTCAATCAACAGCCTTACCGCTTGCTCATCTCCACAAGCGGCTGCTTTGTAAAGCTTCTCAATCAACTCCCTCGGCAACACAGACAGCGACTTAGAAGTCAGTTGCACAACAGGCTCATCCTGTTCGGACTTCCTAGACGACTCCTCTTCATAGATATAGCGAACTCCCAAATGAAGCGCCATCTTCTCAAAAATTACTGTTTCTCGGAACGGTTTGGCAACAAAGTCATCGAAGCCGTTCGACATGGCGAGTTCCTGGGTTTTAACAAAAGCATTAGCGCTCAAAGCAATAATCTTAGTGTTAGAACCGTTCGGCCGTGCTCGAATTTTTTGAGCAGCTTGAAAGCCGTCTAGAACAGGCATCCTCAAATCCATCCAAATTAAATGCGGCTTGTACTTTCGCCACAATTTAACAGCCAGGGTTCCGTTATCCGCGAACCACACAAGAAAGCCAGCCGACTTCAATATCCGAGTTAGCAGCAACCGATTTGCCGACTCATCATCCGCTACCAGAATGCGATATATTTGTTGGTTAGGTGCCAACCCCTTCACTCGTTTTTGCGGCAATCTGTCATAAACTTCGCTCTTAGTTGCATGACTGACTTTAATGTAAAAACTAAAAACCGTACCTTTCCCCACAGAACTTTTGACCTTAATCTCGCCACCCATCAGCTTCACAAAAGAGTTACTGATTGGCAATCCCAAACCCGTTCCCGTTTGCGATTTTCTGCCAGCAGAAGCTTGTACGAACGGCTTAAACAAACGGCTAACCTCATCAGGCGCAATGCCTGGGCCTGTATCCTTCACAGAGAATTGGAGAAAGAATTTGGGTAAAGGTTTTTTAGCCATAGACTGAAGGCATTTTACAGTCAGCTTCACCCTACCGGCCTCAGTAAATTTAACAGCATTACCCAACAGATTAATCAAAACTTGGCGCAGCTTGCTTTCATCAGTTCGGACGTATTGCGGTACATCTTTCCGGAGTTCAAAAACAAGTTGCAATCCCGACGACTGAGCTTTGAGTTGGAACATCCGTTCTATGTCCGAGAGCAAACTGTACAAGTCAACAGCAGTTTCTTCGAGGGTGATTTGACCTGCTTCAATTTTGGACAGCGACAAAATATCGTTGATTAGTTTCAACAAATGCTCGCCACTGCGATTGATAATATCTAAACTCGACTGCTGTTCCGGTGCAGTTTTTTTAGAGTTCACAAGGAGGTGGGCAAAGCCGATAATCGCATTCAGAGGCGTTCTCAATTCGTGGCTCATATTGGCCAGAAAGGTACTTTTAGCGCGATTGGCACTTTCGGCTGCAATTTTAGCTTGTTTTAGTTCCTTTGTTTTCTGTGCAACTTGCCGCTTTAAATCGCCAGAATATTCTTCTAACCGCTGGCGAGATGCTTTTAACTGGCAATTCATGCGCTCGAAAGCACAGGCTAGGGCTTCGAGTTCGGCAATACCGCTACCTAAAACTGTTGAGTCGAAGTCGCCACCAGCTATCGCCTCTGTTGCCGAAATTAACCGCAGCAGCCGCTGTTCTATTCTTAGGGAAATGGACAGCAAAAGGCAGATAGAAAGAACCAAAGCCAGTAGCACGAGCAAAATAGTGTTGCGGGTGTTGGCCTGAACTTTTTGGGTGAAGTCGGTTTCGGGTACAACTGCCACAATCAGCCAATTTAAGCCTTTCGGGTTTTTAAAAGGTCTGACTTGTAGCAAGTATAGTGAGTTGCTGGCAGTAAAGTTAAGATTTTGGCTGCTGTTAATAGCAGCGAGGCTGCCATAATGTTTAAGCAAATACTCTGTTGAAAGCTGGATTACTTTTTGTTGCAGAGCTTGGGCGCTTTCTCGCTGCAGTCCGTCAACAGAAATAGACGGTTTTGGTTCAGTTACCTCGTTCCGAGCCACTAAACGTCCCGAACGGTCTAAGATAAAGGCTTGACAGTTAGGGCTGATGTGGAAATCGTGCAAGTTGAATGTTGAGGTTGGGGTGGGAAAAGCAGGATTTGTTTTTTGTTGACGGAATATTGTTTTTGGAGAGTCTGACCCATTTCTTTTCCCATTTGGTTTGATTGTGACTCCGGCTGTTTGACTTGGGGGAAGTTGGTTTACCGAACCAGTTTGCATTTTTTTATAAGTCCCTTCTCCTTTCCCAACCCCAACCCCTTCTTTTAAGTAGTTGTCAAGGCGGTCAGAGATGCGGCTCGTTGCTTCTCCCAATAGCTGTGCAACTAAGTCATTCATTGTCTGCCGCCCTGTTTGAAAAGAAAGCCATCCCGTTAGAGCTAGTAAGGTTGAAATTAGAAGAGCGTTGGGGACTGTAAGCACAACGCGCAGCGGGAGGGCAGACTTTTTTTGAACTGAGCTTTTTGGGCGGAACATTGATTAAAAAAAGGGAGTGGGAATGAGGAAAAAAACGTTCTTCTTCAGAGGGGAGCAACACCATCCGTAGAAGAGTTCTCCTCTTCTGGGTTACCATCCCCTCTCACTCTCGTTATGCTCCTTGACTAATCCCTATTAGTAGCGCAGCCTCAAACGAATCTGAATCAGTCAAAAGCCATAAATTCTCAGAGCGAGCGGTTAGGAAAACAACTGGTTCCCACCTGACTCAGCGCGGGCAGTATTAAGGAGATGATTGGCATCTCAACTAACCCAAGTTGTGTGCTTAAAACCGCTCTTGACTGGTAATGGGTAATGGGTAATTGGAACAATTTGAGATTTGAGATTTTAAATTGATGGCTCGCCGTTTATCCCGCTCTGTGCTTGACCCCGGAACGAATGCACTTGCCTAACTCTGCCTAACATGAGTTAGATATGAGTAGGTTTGTGTGAGCGCTAGTTTGATTCTTCAAAAACTATTTTGGCTAGTTCGATAATCACAGACAAGTCTACTCCGGCTCGTGCAGCAGCATCGGCCGCCGATAGATTGTGGTTTCTTACTAGAGCTAAAAATTGTCGCACGCTGTAGACTACTGGGTCGTTGGCTGCTGTGTAGCCTTTTTGAATGGCAATCAGCAATCCTTTTTCAACATCTGATGCAGAGGGTGCGCGACCTCTATCAACGTTCACAGTCGGCTCCATTCTTGGCGTGACGGGAGCGATGCGAATTCCTAAGTGTTCTGGTTCTTTGTTGGTAGGAACGATGTTGAAGTTGTAAAGTCGCTGTTTCCCTTTTGAATCTACAGTTTTGATTGAAAGGTTAGTGATGGTAGCTGTGGTAGCTCCCGGAAAATTGAGCGCTTGAATGGGACGCAAGAAAACAGTTTTGGCTTGGCCGCTTGCCAACTGTGCATCGGTGCTGAAAACTATTTTTGAGGGGTCGGCAATTAAAACGTAGGCCAGAGCTTCGTCGGTTGAACTGAAGTCAATCGTACTCGCGCGACCGGGATAGACTAAAATATCGATCGCGCTATTGATGGCAATGTCTCTACCTACAGTTTGATAGCCTGTTACTCTCGATTGAGAAAAAGCACAGTTCGGGTAGCTCGCAGTAGCGAACACTGCTGTGAACAAAAGCCCTCCGAGGGAAAGCATTCTTGGGGATTGGATGCGATTCGTCATGGCAGTTATTCGTTGATGTTGAGAAAATTGTTGACAGTAGAAACGGGGATTTCCTTTACTAATCGCCGCAGTCGCGTTGGGGCGACTTAACCTTTTACCGACGGTTTGGTTATCGGTAAATGTTGAGAAAGCTGTTAACAGTAATAGAAACGGGGGTTCCTTTATTAACCACAGCTACATTAGGGCGGTTTAAAAGTTCTTCAGTTGCTCTATCTGAGCGGCTTTCCATCCGTTTTGCCAGGGGGCTGAAGAAGCCATCGAGGACGGCTGACCAAATTTGCGGGTCTCGACTTTCAACGGTGGTTGTACTGCCCCCAAACCTACCGCTAATACTGCTAGAGCTCCTGACTTTAGGCTCTGCGAACACTTGACCGACTCGTCCAACTCCCGACAGCACTGCGGTGAGGATATCCTGTCCGGCAATATCTGAACCTGGGTCGAAGTAGCCTGAAGCAATCAGCGGCCCTCCGCCCTCTCCTGCAATCAAAATTGCGCCTTCTGGAATGGGCTGCTGTTTAATCTGACCGTTTCTATCAGAGTAGACGAGCGCCACAGCAGTAGCTTGTACCATGCGATTGGTCTTGCTGACGGTGCTGGCTTTGGCAATGACAACCGTGCCCTTCCGAAAAGCAATAGAGCCGTCAGTTGCCGTGAAGTCGGCTGTGAGGGTGACGGCAAATTTGTCGTAAAGCTGTTTGCCTGAGCCTTCATCCCACAACAGGGGAACCGAAACTACGCCGTTGACTGTGGTTCCAAGGGGAACCTGAGCTGTTTGGGGCGTGCGGTTGAGAATGCCTTTTGCCCCTGGGGAGTTTACTTGTTCCAGGGTTGGGGAGTTTGTTAAGGCAGAAGCCTCTGGAGCAGTTTCTGGGGAAAGGGTTTGAAATTCTGTATCGGGCAAGGACGTTCGGCTAGCACTGAGTCGAGTCGCAGTCTCGATTGAGTTATCAGTAGAATCGGAACTTGTTTGGGGGGAAAAGGGAGCCGGAGTTAATTGGTTAGTGGGGTTTTGGGAGTTGTCGGTGGTTTCGAGGCTGTCCTCTCCATAAGGAAACTCCGGGTGTAGCCTTTCCCCGCTGGCGTTATTTGGGTGGCTATATAGTTTTTCTGGGATTTGCTCGAAAGAAACGTATGAGGGTTGCGACTTTTGGTTGCCGATATTGACTGTTAGGAATTCAGTTGTTGGAGCTGGCTTTGTCAGAGCGGCGGCGGTAGCACTTGTTGTCGCTGAAGTGCTTGGTGTTGCACTCACGGCATTCGCTATTCGGTTAGGGTCAAAATTTCCCCTAATTTGTCCGAGTTGGGCGAGTTGGTTCCACCGCTCAAACGGGTCGATTTTTTCTTCTGTTGGAGTTGGAATTAAAGGTGGGGGTATTAACGGTTTGGGTATGGGGGCTGGTGGGGGCGCGGGTGTTCTTTGCGGTATGGGTGCGGGTACTGTTACCGTCCGCACTACTGTTCGGGGTGCGGGTAGGGGTTCGCGTAGAGGAGTAGGTGGCGGTGCAGCGCTCCGGGTAGCGACTAGACGCGGAGTTCGCGGAGTTCGTGGGGTTCTTGACGGTTTGGGCGACGGTTCTGTTTTGGGTTTTGCGGTTTTTTGCGGTTTTTCGGCTAACAGTTTTTGTTGGTCTTGGTAAGCTAATTTAGCCAGCAACTCCGGTTTTTCATCTTTAATGGTGCCAGAAGAGCTTTCTTTTGGTGTTGATTGTGCGATAGGTTCGCGAGGTGATTTAGGCTTGATAAATTGCCAAATTAGCAGTCCTAGCAATAGTATTCCACCAGTCAACAGCAGCATTGTCACTGCTCTAGGAACGCCTCTTTCGGAAACAGGCGGGGGCAGTGGTCTTTCCTCATCTTGAGCGAGTTGATATTGAGTTTCAAGTGTTAGGGGTGCATTGGGGTCGAAATTAGCAATGAAGTTTTCATCAATATCATCGTCAGAAGGGGAAGGGTTTGGAGAAGGGGAAATAGGGGAATTGATGTTATCGTCATCATTATTAGGGGTATATTCACTTGATGCAGTTGTATGATTCATATTGGCTGTAGTGGTACTATTATCAGGAGTGGTATTAATTGGATTTTCGGTTAATCCATTTCTTTTGTTAGTCATGGCTTTAGAGTTGAATGTGTTGTGTTTAACTGTACATAAAAAAGCAAAGAGAGAAGACTTCAAGCAAAGGGATGAAACATACTAAATGTTTAAATTATTTAGTTGTTACGGTAGGTTTTTAAATTTACCCACTTGCCGGTTCGTCCCCTTTCCATGTCTCTTTCCTCTTCTAGGGTTTGAATTCGACAATTCGGGAAATTTCTAATCCGGCTGCTCTCAAAGAGTGAATAGTCTTCTCTAATTCATTAGCGTTTTCTTTGAGAGGGGATTTGGGAATTTCTACGGCTTTGACGGTGAAAGTTCGATTAAACTGTTCTCGGCTTTCTCCAATGCCTTGCTCTAGCACTACGCGAGTAGCAATTACATCTATTTCCCAAACACCTCTTTTTATTTCTCTGGGTTCTGAGATGTGAGAGATATAGACTCCAGAGCGGGTTTTTCCTGAATAGATGGTGTTGGGAACGAGTTTGGCAAGTTCAACAAGAGAAGCTTTACCAAACTCTGATTCCATCATCAAGGAACCCATCCAAGCAGTTGTAGGAACTTGGGAACCTTTAACTTTAATGCCGGGGTCGGGGTCATTTGTGCCGGGAATTTTGCCTGACCAAGCCCAGGTTAAATTTACCCAACTGGATACAAAATTTTGGATAATTTTCGGCTCTCTGTACAGTTCATCTTGTTCTGCAATTCGTGCTGCGGTTCCGTCTTTTAACTGGACAAATGTAACTTTTCTTTGAGATAAGGCTCTCAAACTGACTGTATTCACTAAAACAGTAATTGTCAGGAGGAAAACAAAGCTTGTTAGTAGAACAAAGCACAAGGCTAAGGTGTTTTTAGATTCAGGGAGTAAGGGTTGTGATTGTGGGAATTTCATATTATCGAAGGGGATGGCGAGATGGGGGATAGAGAATAGGGAGAGAGGGAGGAAATGGATTGGGAAACTGGGTTTGAGTAGTGAGTAACAACTCGGTTCGGTGAAGAAAAAGCTATCGGAATTTCCTTCCCCTAGATCAGTTTTCCAGCAATAACGCCGATCGCGTTACTGGCAATATCTGTAAGCTGTTTGGTGCTATTGGCGATCGCACTGTACAAAGCAGTTCCTCCACCCTTGGCTATTAACACGGCTAGAACGGGAGAAAACACAGCTAAAAAGAATAAAAAGGCGATATCTGTAACTAACTCTGCATCGGAATTGACAATCACTACAGCGACTAATCCAACGACGATGTTGTACCCCAATTGCACTCCAAATAACGACATAAATCCTATTAGCCAAGCCCAGATAGGTTTTCCTTGGAGTGGCAATAGTGATAAACCCATTGCCAGAGGCCCGAATAAAGCTGTTAGCAACAAGGCCGCTTCTAAAATATTGACAAATGCCCACTGTACTGATCTAAGAATTAAGCGAATGATGGGCAAGACAGTAGACCTAAAAACTTGTCCTGCAAAATCGCCATTTCCTATATCCTGAAGATTGGCAACATTGCCTAAGTTTTCCACAAATCGCTGCAAGCTTTTGAGAGGTCCTCCATTTTGCTGTTCGGCTGCCTGGAGGATTTGTTGAGCTGGCTGTTTTTTGCTGTTCCAACATTCCACTAAAGCTGCTCCAACTTTGCCCTGACATTCGCTGTAGAGTTTCTCAATCTCTTCTTTTCCAGCACTGGTGAGGTTAACGTCACTCAGGGCAGTTCTGAAGGTCATTTCTCCGACTTGAATTTTCATAATTTCTTGAACTTGAGTGCTGCCTACAGCTTTGATGAATTTGACACTCTCAGCTAAGACTTTACCGTTGTTGCTGAGAAATACTACAATTACGAGTGGCCAGATAAACATGGCTACTAGCTCTGACCAAGACTGTTTTTCGATGATTTCTTTGCCACTGGTGACAGCGAGGTAAGTAACAGATATTCCCGCTAGAATTAGTCCTAGTTTGACTAAGGCAATCCAGAGAGAGGATTCTTGAGTGTTGAAGGTGTTAAACCAAACTAAATTCCACGATTCGACGGTTTTTTGAGAGACTTCTATGGCATCTGAGAGAGTGTCCAGGGCTTGTCCTGCTGTGCTAGTTTGGGCGATTAGTTGTGTCAGCATCTTTGGAAGGGGAGGGGGAAGGGGAAGGGGAAGGAGAGGGGGAGAGTGGGAGAGGGGGAGAAAGAGGGAGAGGGGGAGAGTGGGAGAGTGGGAGAGTGGGAGAGTGGGAGAGAACAAGCGGGACAAGCGGAAACAGGAAACCCTTATCCCCTCACCCTCTCACCCCATTTCCCCCCTCTCCCCCTCCCCCACTCCCCACTCCCCTTATTCACCCAAGGTGATGCCTCCCGGCATTTGAAACAGTCCGGCTTGAGTAGAAGAAGCGGTAGCAGCCGCAGCATCCTGCCGTCTCTGGGCTGTGTTGATTTCGTTGAGTTCTTCAGCTTGTTGAGCATTGAGAATGTTGGCAAAACTGCGATCGATTTGAGCTTGCTGGCCCTGCATGACTAAGGCACTTTGATTTTCTGCTGATAAGGCTGCTTGCTTAGCTGCGAGCGCACTTTGTTGAGATATGTTTCTCATAATGTTCTGTGTGACATCTTGACCTTCTGAATCAGCACCCAATTCCATTGAATTTTGGCTCTCGCGATTAGTTTGCTCTACGTTCTGCTGGACAATTTCTTTCATCTGAGCTTGCTTTTGTTGAGCTTCTTTACTGAGAGTGGCTTTATTGGCTTCACTGACAGCACTTTCTCTTTCTGCGAGTTCTGCGGTATTCTCTTTGAGGCTGTAAGAATCTTGCGGTCTCTTCTCTAAAGCAGCGGATAGTTTTGTCCCTTCGCTTTCGGAGGTGTTGCCGTCCATTATGCTTTTAACTGCTTCTTTTAGGTCTGGAACTTTCAATTCTCCCAGGAATGAAGAGAGGGTAGACTCTATTTCACTGCTAAATTTTTCGACTTTATTTAACAAATTGTCCCAGATGCCTGAGATGCTGTCGGAGATGGTGGAGATGGTATCTGAAATTTCGCCTGTTATGCCGCTAATTGTGTTTTCTATACCTCCTATTTCTTGCGGGTTGCTCAAGAAGTTATTAGCTGATTGTTGGATTTGGCTTTCTATTTGTTGATTGGGAACTGTGAAGCTGGAGCGGTTGAAAGTGCTGCTGTTAGGATTGTTTAAGCTGGGAAGCTGTGTTGCAGTCGGATTGCTGTCAGAGGTTTGAGCTTTTGCTTCAACAGAATTTAGTATTAAGCTCAGCCAAATTGCAGGAATGCCGAGGGCAAGTTTAACAAGCAATTTCGGTGATTTCATCGGTTTTTCTCCGTCTAGCTAGCAATAAGGTCTTGAGGGGATTTGTGTCCATTGATATCAGTGACTGCATTCTTGCCAATATTGGTTAATGAACGTCCTTCTTTAACAGCTTGTACGTATTCAGAGGCAAATTGTTTGAGTGCTAGCAATTGCCCTTTTAACGTATTGGGATATTGAGCCATCACTCGGGCGCGAGCCATCAATTCAGCTTGATTGTTAGCCACACTTGCTAATATCATTTCGCCTGGATAGTATCGGCTTTGCCAGAAACGACCTCCTTTTTCAATTAGCCAATTGGAATAAAGGTCGGCAGCTCTGGGAAGGAAAGCTTCTGTGGCATTTTGGCTAATAACTTCAGCCGGATATCCCAAATTTTTTATCCAAGAACTGGCTCCGTTTGATGTTAGCCTTCCTGTAATTCGATACACCATGTTTTGCATAATCATAGTTCCCGCACTACAGTCGCAAATACTGTCGATATCTTGGGATAGCAAGAGCACTGAAATGCCATTCTTTCTACCCACTGCACAGAGTTCGCCTACTACTTCAGCAAATCCATCTTTTTTAAACAAAATCGAAAGTTCATCTCCGATAAATAGGCTTTTAGGGTGAGAAAGTGCGTTGCGGATGCAAGCAGCGTGGGCGTTAATGGCCATTAAATACTGGTCTTGTTCGTTGCCCAGACCGCTAAGGGCAAAAAACTTAACAGCGGGTTCGGGTGAAAATGTACTCGGTCTGCCAATTGCTTTCCCTAAAGGTGACGCTAGTAATGCGTTGCATTGAGTGATAATTTGGTTGATGGCAATGCGGTCGAAGTCGGTAAAGTTTTGTAGGTTTAGTTGCTCTTTCGTGCAGAATTTCAGAAGGTTTGTGAGGGTTGGCATTTCTTGCCACGCGGTCGATTTCCAGCCTTTTTCAAATGCCGTATTGTAGCGCTCGATAATGTCTGGGTCTTCCAGAAATTTTTTCAGAGTTAGCAGCAAAATGGCATCGACTCGCTGCGCTAATTTTGGGTCGCGGACTTTGCCCATGCTGATAATAGTCAGCGCTTTTCTGATAAACTCTTTCCATTGGTCTAGTCGGCGCGATCGCTCTTCTCTGTCAAAACGCCTCAAATCGGGTATTTCGAGTAGATTTGAGCTGCCAGAGGTGATGTCGTAGTACGCACCATCATCGCCTAACAGTTTCACTGCTGTCTCAAAGGTACTGCCGCTTCCTGCTGAGATGTCCATACCGACTACTGGGATATTAGCGGCTATTGCATCGGCGGCAAATCGCCATCCCAAAACACTTTTACCGGAACCAGACTCGCCTGTTATGACAGCGCGGCTGGTTTGGTTGTGCATGAGGTCAACGTACACGGGTTTGCCGCCAAAGGTGATGAATTCAACTCCTTTTGAGTCGATGTCCCTTACAGCAGTTAAGGGCAAAATACCGGGGACAGTTTCGGTGTCTAAGGTGAGGCGGCGTTCGTTAATTAGCGAACTGCTGTGCAGCAGCCAGCTTACAGTAATGGGCAAAGTTTCTAGCCACAGTTGCCAAGCAATATTGCGCTCTCTTAATACCTTGGCAGAGCCGAAGCTGTGGGAGAGCATTTGGCAAGCGTGTGTTAGTTGCTCCGGTGTTGGTCGGTAGACTAAGAAGGTGACAGCAGCGTGAATTGCTCTTGCACCTTTGTACATTTTTTTCTGGGCTTCAAAGGATTCTTCCTGTTTGACTTCTGCTCCTACATCGCGACCTTGACCTTTTTCTAAAGCGCGTTTTTTGGCACTTTTAGATTGTTTAGCTTGCCTTGCTAAGTTGTCTTGAATAATAAAGTTGGGAGCGGCGCTAATTTCGACAACGGCTTCAGTATCGCGGACGTAGCTGTTGCTCATAATTTTCCAGAGCCATTGCAGTTGCTCTCTAGTATTGAGCCAGCCGCCGGGGCCCTCTTCCATTGTTAGCACGCCACATTCTGCGTTTCTGCCGGGGAGCAAAATGCGTGAGCTAGCTTTTCTGTGTTCCGGGCAGCTCGAACGACCGCTCATACCTTCAATTAAAATGGTGCAGGCGTGTTTGTGACTGTTGAGAGTTTCGGTTAGTTTGTAGTCGGAGGCGGTTTCTTTTAAGGTGAGAAGTTGGGGGATAGGGGGTACGGGTGCGCTGTTGAATTTTTGCCACAGCCATCCCCACAGCGCTTGGGCATTCATGGGTTGAATTTCCAGTCCGATTTTGGTGTTTAGCAAAAGTTCCCACCGGATGTAGCCTTGCTCGAAAGCATCCAGCAGCAGTTGTTTGTAAAAGCGTTCAGAGTAGATGCGCTGGTTGCCTGTAAATTGTGCAGCAATGCTGTTGGCTGTGTTGATAATTCCATTGATGAATTTACTCAGAGGGTCGTTGGACTTGGAGCCAGATTGAGCGTTGAATGTCCAAGTGCAGAAAATAGTTTGGTTCCACAGTTGTCTGGTACCCGCTAAGTTGAGTTCTTGAATGCGTTTCTGTTCGTTACGAACGAGTACAGAAATGGGTTTGAGGTGACAGTTGTCAGCCAATTCAGTTAACTGTTGTTGGCGAACGCAATCGCTGCTGTAGCAGCCGGTGTGAAAGGTCATTTTTTCGCCTGGGGGAATGTCTTTTAGCCCTTCTTCTAAGGCTGTGGCTGCATTGTTTACTTCATGACGGTACAGGATGTTGTGAAAGCCAGCCGTCTCGAATCCGAATACAATTTGGTATTGACTGCCTTCATTCAGTAAGTAACCAGAAACTTCTCGACCATCCTTTTTGATAGTGACTAAACACAGGAGGTTTTGGTAGTTTTGGAAGGGCATAAGTCGGCTGTTACCTCCTTGTTGAGTGGGAGCAACTTTGGGTTTAAGTTTGACTCGGACTTGTGAATCGCTGATTCGGTGGCGAATCGGGTTTGGTCGGTGTTGGGGAACGGGAGAAAGGTATAAAAGATTACCGTTGTACCACTCATTCCCCGGCGGAGGTCTAAACCTGTCTACAAAAAGGTGAGGTTTGTTACCTGTCAAGAGCCACCAGCTTACAATGAGCCAGAAAGTAGTGATGAAAAACCAAGGCATTCCTAAGCTGAATAGGCCGTTGGTGAGGATGTAGGAAATTACAGTGATTAGCATCCAGGGAATTAGCTGTTCCGCTGGAATGATGCCGATGCTGGCTTGCTTTCCGAGAATTTTGTTGACAGAAATAAAGTCTTTATCTGGGTCTTTAAGCATGGTAATAGGGGGAGGGGGAAGGGGAAGGCGAAGGGAAGGGAAAGCCAGGTTGTTATTAGTTTCAATCGCTACTAATTTGTGTTGGGAAGGGAGGGGAAGGGAAAAAATATAGGGGATTGTTAGCTAGTAACATCTAGTATTCAGTGTTCCTAATTAAAAGAATAGGAAGGGTGGAACAAGTTGAGTAAAATCACGTTCTTCTCAAGGCAAGCGAGAGGATTTTTGATAAGTAAGAGAAGAAGGTTTAACTCAAAACTAGAAAATTTATTCTTCCCATTCCCATTCCCATTCCCATTCCCATTCTTCCCTAAGCTCCTCCACCTCCGCCATTGCCAACGAACAGAAAAGTTACTACGTCAACGGCAATTACAATGGCAAAGGCTAAGGCAACTTGGGTAACAATTGGTCTCCAGTCATTACCTTGTTGTGCTTGGTTGTAGGCGAAAAGAGAAGCGGCTGCTACTAACAAAAGAAATGCTCCGCGAATTAAGTTGAAAATCAGTTCGATGACTTCAGCATCAATAGCTTCGCCTCCTGCTGAAGAGGCTCCTTCTGCGAGTTCTTGCATAAATTCTTCTAAGCCGGAGAGGAAGAGGGCGTTGGCTGGGGAATCGAGTACGGAGCAAAGTGCAGTAGAGGTGATAATGGCAGTGGCAATGTGCCAAAAACGAATTTTGCAGCCTATGTATCGCTCTACAATGGGAATAGCTCTAGTGAGGTGCCATAAACTCAAAAACACAATGCTGGAGCAGCCTAAAGTCGCAATTAAGAGCGGGTCGTGAATGCTGAAGTAGATGAGTGAGGTTAGGCAAATGCCGAGGAATGGAATGTCGCCCAGTTTGATTTTCTGTTGTTTTAACCAGCGTGATAATGAGTTGCGGTTTCGTTCATTTCTTGTTTGGTCTAAGTAAGTAGCCATGTCACTATCTCGATTAATTTAGTGCTTTAATGCTAATTTAAGTTGCATCTAATCCCTGCAAAATCGCCAAAAAAGGTGATTTTATACAGTGAGAGTGACCCCCTCCAAATGGAGGGTGCAAGTGAAAAAAGTTATTTCAAATTTCCATTTCGGTCTCAGTTTTTCTCGCTTCCTGCTTGTTGGAGTTCTGGTTTGGAGCAAGTTGCTGTTGGGAGAGGAGATTTTCAACTACTTCTGGTGGAATGTCGCACAGAAGTACCTCAAGATTACCTTTTTGGAGGCTAGCCTCAAAAACTATCTCGCTGTGAGAGTTAAAGCCTTTGACAGTACCCTTCGACTTGGATTTATCGCTGAATTCGACTTCAAAGTCGAGGCGCGAGCCCTGGGAATCGGTAAAGCTCACTTCATCCTGACCGCTTCTCTTTACCATTTCAGCTAGACGTTCTTGGTTGAGAGCTTGTTGAAAAATCTTTAAACGGTCGAGTTCTTCTTTTTCTTCAGGTTTCAGGAAGTCGTTTGTAACTTCCCATTCTCCAGTTTTATCCTGTACTGCTGAAAACAGTTCCTCGCCTTCCTTAGTTTTTAAGCTGACAGCGGTAGAGGAGTCAAAATTTGTTACATAAAGTTTGGCTTGTCCAAAATCAACCCCGTCTTCTAATGCAATGCCTTCCGCATTTGCTTCTTCTTCAGCTAGGCTGTAAATTTTTGCCAGTGTTGCTGCAAGTTGGGCGTCCTGAGTAAGATTTTGGGCTGTCACAGTGATTTTTTTAGCAGTAGCGCTAGCGCTGTTGCTAGCTGGGATTGTTGATTCTAATGAAATTTTTTCACCTATTTCTGTTGCGTTTTGTACGAATTGGTCGCTGAGGGATGGAGTTGAGCTGTCGGGCGGTTCTAATTTTGCATCCCCAGCTTGAACGCCTGTCTCGCTTTTTTGAAGAGAAAGTTTGTTCTCTAAAGCTTCTATTCGCTCTTCTAGGGTATCGAGTCGCTTTTCAAGTCGGTTGAGTGCTTCATTTATTTGTACGAGCTGTTCTTCAAAACTCGCCTCTGTGTCAATCTTAATAGAAGCCGTTTTTTCAGAATTGTTGTCTCTTACACGACCGGAAATTTTATCAACTTTTCCGTGGACTTTGCTAACCGCTTTAGCTAAGAGCATACCGGGTGTTGAGACAAATTCGGCATCCGGTTCAGGTAAGATGTTTTGTTCTGGTTCTGGCTCCGTTTCAGCTATTGGTAAAGCTTCGGATTCAACCGTTGCATCTGCCATTGAATCCGCTTCAGCCAAGTTGGTAACCCGCTGCGAGAGGGAGTCAGCTCGCTGGCTTTGAGCTTGGAGCCTTTTGACAATACCGGCAACTTGGCGCTCTTTTCCAGCCCCAAGAGCAGCTTCTATAATTTGAGAAGCTGCTTTTTTCCCCATCAGAGTAGCGAGAACCGCAACTTGAGTGCTCAGGCCGCTGACAGTTGTACCTTCTACCTCACTTCCAGAAATGGCTGTTCTACCACTAACTTGTACAGCAGCATCGAGGATACTATCGATGTTCTGGTCGTTTGATTTTTTGCCTTGAGGTCGCTGTTGGCTAGTTCGGGTTTTTGAAGGTGTGCGTGCTAAGGATTCAGCAACTTCTACCGCTTCATCTGTCTGAAGTTTTCTTTTGGCTTGGGATTTAGCTGATAATTCTTCGTCTTCCAAATCTTCTCGCTCAGAGTTTTGAAGGTGGCTTTTAGTTTGAGGCTTAGCTTTAGGTTGAGGTTCTTTGACTTCAAACTCATCTAGTTCACTTAGTTCATCTCTCGGAGAGCGGGTTAAGGCTTTAGATTTAACCAGGGGTTCTTCCGACTCCAACTCCTCTACGTCATCTTTTCGGGATCTTCTTTTGGTTTGAGAGTTGGGTGATGGCTCGTCGTCATCCGAATTTTGTATTTCATCTTTTTTTGATTTGATATTGGCTTTAGATTTCGATTTGTGCGATGGTTCATCATC
Source organism: Microcoleus sp. Pol12B3 (assembly GCF_036701355.1). Taxonomy (NCBI): domain Bacteria; kingdom Bacillati; phylum Cyanobacteriota; class Cyanophyceae; order Oscillatoriales; family Microcoleaceae; genus Microcoleus; species Microcoleus sp. Pol12B3. Next base: position 12,260 of record NZ_JAUBQS010000032.1, on the reverse strand, counting down.
TTCTAAGTCATCTAGTAAATCGTCTTTTTTAGACTTGTTGGCCGTTTGAGATTTAGATCGACGCGAGGGTTGCTCATCCTCTAATTCATCTATTAAATCGTCTTTTTTAGACTTAGTTGCAGCTTTAGATTTAGACTTGGGGGAGGGTTGCTCATCATCCAATTCATCTAGTAAATCGTCTTTCTTAGACCTTGTTTTAGTTCGAGGCGAATCGAGTAATGCTTCAATTCCTGTTTTAGTAAATCGGTTGTCGTCCGGCTCTCCCAAGTGTTCCATCATGTACTTACCTGTGGTAGAGCCGTACTCGGGTCGATCGCTCAAACTGAGGACGAGTCCGTTATGCTTGACCTCCACGCTAATGCCAGGTTTGCCGTCGGCTTCCGTTAGTTCTTCAATTGCATCGGCAAAATCTTCTACGCTGGTGAGTCCGTTTTCCAGGCAGTAATCTAAAGCTTTCTCGCAGCGATTTCTTAGGTAGTTGAGGATTTTCTTGCCCTCCGCTGTGTTAGGGGTGATGTAGTTTCCCTGGCTTCGGCTTCGGTATGCTGTTTTTGTAGCCATAATCTTTGTGGCGGCGTGAGTGGATATTTCCCATGAAATTCGAGCAGTATGGCTAGTGACTTCACTCTAAAGTGCGGTTTTGGGGAGTTAAAGTGACCCCCTCCAATCGGAGGGGGAAGGCATTGATTAAGCGGAAGCAAAAGAAGTGTCATATCATATCCGTCAAAATACCCATAACACCGCAGGCTTCAATCTGTGTTGTACGAATGTCCTCAAGGGGGGTCAAAGTCGAATGTGTCTTTTCTTGCCTCATTCGACTTTGACCTCCGACAAGCAAGACACATTTAGGCAACACGCATTGAAAAGGTTTGCGCTTTTTCTATGATTTGCATGAGCCTGTATTTGTAAATTCGCCACAGCAAAGTAATAGAATTGCAATTACGGTCTAGTTACCGGACATAATATGACTTCCGAAATTACGTTAAAGTTGTGCGTCGGCAACTCTAATTGTTGAGGATGTGGCTGCTAATTCAGCATCGACTTTTAAGAGATATTTGAGAAAGTGAGCGCTGCTATTTTCCGAAAGCTTCTTAATAAATTGACCTGTTTTCAAGTCAGCAGCTAAGACCGGATTATCAGTTTCATCTCTAACTAAACACCTAACATTGTTGCGAGATTTGCTAATAAAAGCTGTCCAGTTTCCCACAGGAATTGTAGTTTCTCCAGTTTGGTTATATGCTTCACAAATCGCATCTTTCAGCAATTGTGAGAGGTAGGCGGGGCTGGCAGCAATGTCTTGGGATTGAGACGGCGGTTTGTTTTGACAAGGGGTTGGCGATACGGATTGCGATCGCTTTTGGGTAGGGGTTGGCGATACAAGCGGTCGCTCTTGACAAGGAGTTGGCGATACGGATAGCGATCGGTCTTGACAAGGGGTTGGCGCGACTTCTGCAAGTTCCTCAACTGATTCAATTAGTTGCACAGAGCTAGGGTTGATGTTTAAGATCAGAGCACTGCCTTTAGGCGAGGGTTCAATAGTGGCCTCAAAGGTACTGCCGATCGGCAATTTAGGTGAATTAGCAGAGAACATAGCTAATTCTTGTCCGTCAAGGAGGACAATAGGGCTGCCGTCGCGCCTCGAACCGCTACCGCTAACAGAACCCACCTCAAAAGTCAATGTTTTCTGCCTCCATTTGGGACTGCTAAAGTCAACATCTTTCAAGTCATTGTACTTCTGTCCAATCAGTTCAGCTCTGTTAAACTGAAAGGTTTGCAATTGCTGGCAAATTTCATCCGTAAATAGGTTGAGAACCAATGCTGCTTTAGGTGTTTGGTTTTGGGACTCAAGCCAAGTATAATCAGCAGGAGCTACAATGCGTGAACTCACATCTTTGGTGCGACCTTGACCATCGCGGTAGGTTAAGTCTAAACTGTCGATGTCGTTGACATTTTCGCCAAACTTCTTCTCAATAATTCCCACCAGTTTGTCGCTGGGTTCAATTAAGGCAAAATTGACCATTGGCAGGCTCGGATGCAAAGTTGCTTCATATTTAATGCCTTTGCTGTCTAACAATTCTTTCCAATGTCCAGCTAAGTCTTTGCCAACTGGCTGTCGCTTCTTATCCCTGACAGTCTTACCGCTGCCGTCGAGTTCAAATTCCTCGAAAGGGACGCTCAGAACGTAAGTGTCTTTTGGCATTGCTTCGTGGAGTCGCTCGTACTCAGGTTCAAGGTTGAATTCAATCAGCAGTTGGCGAGAAAGTTCCTTACAAGCTTTGCGAGGGACTTCTAAGTTGGGATTTGCGGTTTCGACGTGCCACATCGCACTAGCAGCTAAAAACCGTTCTTCAGGGTCAGTCCAAGCTTCGGTCACATCGGCTCTTAAGCTCTCGTATAACTTGCTGACGGCTTCTTTAATTGCCTTAGAATCGCCGCCGCACTCCAAGTGAATTTCACCCATCCTTTCTCGATAGCGTTCCTTAATATCTTGCGCCCACCTGACATAATGTTTCTCCCATTTTTCTCGCTCATCTAAGTCAGAAGGAGACTCAAACAAGTAGCGAAATTCGTCGCGGTGACGGCTTTTTAGACGAGTCGGTTCCCACTCAGGGTTAACAGCCTCCCTAGCAATGCAATTGATAGCGGTGCCGTCTCCTATAGGTAATGGCACCGTTTTGTAAAGCCTGGGGTCGTCTTTGTAGTCAAATAAGTAGCTTGGGTGCTGTTCTGACCACTGCTTAGCCTTGGACAACAAGGTGGGGTGGTGGTCTTCGGTGCGAGTAGCACTTTTGGGACTGTCCACTTCAATTTGTAGAGCATCAAATAGCTTTCCAAGAAGCTGCCGCTTCTGTTGATTGAATAAACTTTCTGGCTGTCCCGGTTCTGCTGCTGACGATTGCACTCTCCCGATTAAGGTAGCCACCCAGCCGATTTTATTTTTGGCGATCGCTACGGCAATTTGCCGCAATTTGGTATACTTGCGATCGCCATCACTATCGGTAGCTTTAGTGTAGTCAACTTTCTCTCGCTTCTCAACTGCATCGTACTCATTCTCTTGATTAGCGTGCCTGGTTTCAGAGGCGATGTTGGGCATTCGGGAAGCAGGCGTAATCACTAATTGATCGCCGTCAAAATCGCATTGATGATGCTGCATGGCTTGGTCGGAGCGAATGAAAACGCACCCTTTGTACTGCGTTAATTCAGGATGGCTTTTGTTGTCTACTGTGTAGCGGCGGATGTTATCTTTACTGACAATTGGGTATCGGGTAACGATGACTTCTGTGCCGTGTCGCAAGTGGGGGGCAACAATTGTACCGGGTTGGAGGTTTTCACAAGGTTGAGCCATTGCTGAACCATGATGAATTGCTCCCTTAATTGCTAAGTCTTTCCACTTTTTAGCCAGTTGTTCTTGCATGAAATCGACGACTTTGGGAAAGTCGAGGAGTTGACCGAGTTTGTCGTTCCTCAAAATTGAAATTAGCCGGGATTCGTGGCGCTGGGCTTTTTCATCTGTTTCGTCTTCTAATCCGCTGCTGTCTTCGTGAAGGCTAGATTGAAAAGCAGCTTTTTTGTCGTGCTGCTCCACTAAGTATTTGGCAAGTTGCAGCCGGTTATTTTGCAAGTCAGCTAGCTTTTGGGCTTCTATTTTGGTCGGTGTGGCTATGTCAGCCCCAATAGCTGCTTCGGAATACCAAATCGAGAATTGCCAGGAATTTTCGTATTCAGTTACTTTGGCGTTGCCTCGATTTCCCAGTATAGCTTTGGGAAATTCGTAGTCGCCACAGGGGATAAGTTCAGCTAATTGCTCTTTAGCAACTCCTTTGATAGAGGAGCGATCCATGATGATATCATAACCCAAGTCGGAGGTTAAATTAGCATCAGGCAACAGCGTTCCTTTGGCAAGAAAGCTAATTTCTGGAGTGTGGCAGTCTTCTTGTCCCCATTCCTGCATCCAGGCAAATCTGAATTGAAAAGGTCGGTTGTAATTCCCTCCTAATTGTTGGGCTAGTTCCGGTGAAATTTTACCGTGACAGTCTCCGGTTTGCCACTTATGAGCTTTCGCTTTTTCACTCTCGTCATCGCTTTGAGAATCAACAATTTTGACTCGCAAGGTTTCGCCGTCAAGGGAGCTATCTAACAATTTGGCTCCAAGGTTGCAACTGCTAACTAGCAGTGAGCCATAGCGACAGGCGTGGTCGGGTTGAGTTTTGAATACGCTCAACAGTTTGGTTGAGAGTTCAATGTCTGCAAAGTAAACATTTTTGCCGGAGCTGAAAGCAACTCTTCTGGTAATACCATCTCCGAAATCGATGTTTTTCAAAGGGTCGAAGCTGCTATCATTTGGGTCTGGTTTAACGATGCTTAGGGATGCTAATTCTTCAGGTTCAAAAAGCAGTTCAAGCAGGGAATTACGCAGCACTTCTGATTCAGCTTGGTACCGCCCCTTTGCTTTACCGTCAGTCAAGGACATATCAAAGACTGGGATTTTTAGTCCTTCCCCAGCTACCCATTCTGTGGAGCGATATTCTGGGGTAAGTTTTCTTCTGCTCATTGATTAGCTCCTGAATCCTAGTTTTTACATTTTTAGGACTTACGCACAGTAATAGTCCAGATTTTGACAAGGTTGTTCCTTCACAAATTCCTGCTACTGAGTGATATTCACCCCCTCCAATTGGAGGGGTTTATCAGAAAGAAGTAGCGTGTTACAATGAGATTGATAATCCCAATGTGGAGAAAAAAAGTGAAAGTAGTTCGCACAACTACGGCTATGGAAAGCCGACGAGATTATTTCTCCGATAGCGATGCACTTGCCCGCGTTGCTTTTGGAGAAGGTGAAAACAGTCAGCAGTTTGGAGGTTTGAGCATCGATGCTGGCGGGGTTATTAAAGGTAGAGCGTCAAGGTTGTTCAACGTCACTGAAGAACAAGTTGAAAACCCTCAATACTGGATTGATTTGTAATAGAGCTAGCACTTTTCCGTATCATGAGGTACGCTTCGGTTCTCCTGAGTTTTGAAGGCGTGAATGCGTGAGTAGTGAGTTAAAGAAACTTCTTAAAATTCACAAGTCACAACTGAAAATTTATAACTCCCAAGCTCGGTACAAGGTAATAGGTAATCGGTAATAGTTAATTTCAGGATTGGTAATTTTCGATCGTGTTAGCTACCAGCCCGGCCTGAACCATTCCTGCTCCCTTACCATGCCTCATTACGCATTACCTTGTACCAATTACCTTGTACCAATTACCTAGCTAACTGAAAAAGGCTATATCGAGAAAAATTAAGTTTTCGCTCTTACAAAACAAGCGTTTCACCTTCTTTTTCGGAGGTGTCTAATTCGGAGATGTCTAACAATTCAGGTGTCATACCAAGGTATTTGTGACACCTGAAAAGATGGCTAACGCCGTTTTTTGGACTGCGTTTTATCCGAAGAACGACTCTCAAGCGTCTGGTTGACTTGAAGAGAGTGCAAATTGTTACCGGGAAGCAAGCTGTAGACCACTTTGCGCTTGCGGAAAACCCTAGTACCATCTACAGGTATTCCTTTTTTCCAAGCGTCTGCAATCGCCTTTTTGTCGGCAGAAATTACGGTTTTGGTTTCGACTCGGCGATAGGGTTCTGGCAGTTGAGATGGCTCGATCGAAACTTCACAGGTAGGCGGATTTTCCTTAACAGTAATGCGGCGGTGTTTGCCGAGAATTTCTGAAGTTAACACGCCACACTCGTTGAAGTATAGAACGGTTTGGTCTAAGCGCTCTCTCCACCCCTGGAGTTTGTTGAGAGCTCTTGAATGCAGTTCTATCAAATACTGCATTCGCGCTGTAATTCCTGCAATTTCGGCATCAATTTGGTCGGCTAAGTCGGCATGGGCATCAACAGCGAGTTCCTGGGTTTCTTGGGTTTGCCAAAGGGATTGCAGCAGTTGGTCGATTTCTTCTGAGCTTTCTGCTGATTCTAGTTGATGCCAAACTTGAGCCGCAGTTATTGAACTTTGAGCAAGCGTCGCTGTGGCTAAATTCATGCTTAGTATCCTCCGTTGATGCAGGTGTGATAATAATCGCGGCGTTCTTCGAGTTGAGTAAGCGCAGCCATTGTTTTCGGGTCGGATTTAAGAGAGATTTGTTTGTCCTTTTGAATTTTGCTAAGTGGTTGAGAATGAGTTAAATTTTGTGACTTTGACTGGGTGATTTTTTGCATACAATTCAAAAAACTTTCTTAAAAATAGCGCGACCGCGCTCTTAAAAAAAGGAGTATTTAAAGTTATGAACTATCCTATAGTTTTTTACCCAAAAGTGGTAATGCAGTTCTGCCATCAATATCCTTTGCCAGAGGCAACTTCTAGTTGTGCCACCTCATCCCAACTTCAACAAACTCAACAATTCGGACAACCTGTTGTTTTGCTGACTCCGCCTCAACCACCTGTGGTGTTACCTGTCAAGTTGCTGTGGTTAATTTGGGTGTTTTGGCTCTATGGTGCTCACGCACTTGGGCTGTTAGCTATTTCTTGGGGTTGGCTGTGGTGGGAAATGCTGTTGGTAGTAGCTGCTTATTCATGTTTAATGGCGGCTGCTTATAGTTATGTGTTTGGTTGCCGTCAAAAACTGCTATCCAGGTATAAGCAGCAACTTCTTGAGTACAATCAACAAAATATATTATCCCATCAACATTTATCCTCTAATAAACAGCAAGAAGTTTCTAGTTTTAAGGTGGAAAAACAAGGGTTGTATACAGGTTTAAAAAGCGCAAAACTTGAGTTAGATTTCAGAAATCGAGCGCTCAAGGATTTGATGTCATTTCGGGTTAGTCCTAATGGCATATCTCAAGCTCGGCAAGGACTGAGTGAACAACGGTTTTTGCAATATTTGCAGCAATATTTCGAGGAAGTTGTCCAAGCAGCAGAGTTTAAAATTCCGTCATCTCAGAGGAGCTATTCAGCAGATTTTATTGTAATTCACACTGCATCTGGGATAGGAATTGATGTCGAGATTGATGAACCTTATGCTGGCAAATCTAAGAAGCCTACTCACTGCTGCGATGCTGACAGCGATATGCGCCGCAATCAATTATTCTTAGAGTGGAATTGGATTGTGGTTAGGTTTACTGAAAAGCAGGTGGTTCAGGCTCCTTTGAGCTGTTGCAAGTTCTTGGCGATTGCGATCGCCTTTGTAACGGGCGATCGCTCTTATTTAAAGCAACTGGAAACTCAACCCGATTTGCTGAGCGTCAAACCTTGGACAACAAGAGAGGCAAGGGCTATGGCTAAAAGCAACTATCGCCTTACTTATTTACCTGGATTTGGCGTCGGTTCTGCTTGCGATCGGGTTTCAAAGTTTTGATGCGAGCGCCCGCAATATCCGAGTTATTGACTGCAATAAATGTTTACAGCACTACCGGATGTTATGAGGTACAATAGAATTAACTAAAAATAATATACCAATGAAAGCATACTCAGTAGATTTGCGATCCAAAATAGTAGCAGCCCATCTAGATCAGAAGCTGTCGATCAGAAAAACAGCAGAAATATTTGCTTGCAGTAAAAGCTTAGTTCAAAAACTTGTCAAGCAACAAAAAATAGAGGGAAATTTACAGCCTAAACCCAGGGGTAAACCCAGATTCAGTTATTTGAATAATGCGTCAAAAGAGTTAAGAGAAATAGTGGCAGCACATCCCGATGCAACTTTGGTAGAATTGTGTGAGTTATTCGCCCAAAAGACCGGAAATTGGGTAGGCAGAACAGCCATGTGTAGCGCCTTACAGAAGTTGGGGTTAAATCGTAAAAAAAAACAGTCAGAAGTAGCCAAGCGGGCACAGAAAGAGTCATGAAGTTAAGGTTAGAGTATTGGGAAAAAGTCAAGCATATCGACCCAAAAAATCTAGTATTTTTAGATGAGACAGGAGTCTTGCTAGGTTTAACCAGAACTCATGCACGTTCCCAAAAAGGAACTAGAGCCTATGCGATCAAACCTTTTTATCGAGGCAAGAAAGTCACAGTAATTGGTGCAATTACTCTCAATCGAGTAGTGGCATTAATGACCATGGACAACTCGATGGATAGCCAAGCATTTGAGGTGTTTATCGAGCAATGTTTAGTGCCACAATTGTGGTCAGGAGCAGTAGACGTGAATTGATAACTTACCAGCCCATAAAGTAGATTTAATTAAGCCTATGATTGAAGCGGTGGGTGCTTCTATCTTGTGTTTGTCCCCATACTCTCCTGATTTTAATCCAATTGAATTATGGTGGTCGCAACTCAAATCTTTATTACGACAGTTTTCACCAACTACCACTAAAATGGTTGACACCATAATTGCTGTGGCTCTTGACTTAATTAATCCGAAACATCTCAAAAACTGGTTTACTAATTGCTGTTACTGTACCTCATAACATCCGGAAGTGCTGTATAATTAATACAAAGGAGATAAAATAGATATGCTGTCATTTGAAGAGGGGTTCATTGAAAGTCAACAGATCAACCAAAGACTTCTGCAAACAATTCGTTTGCTTGGAGAGTACAAGGGAAAGCAGGAGTTATTCAAACAACAAGCCCCACAAGTTTTAGGCACTTTGCGCCAAGCTGCGGTTATTCAGAGTACCGAATCTTCTAACCGCATTGAAGGCATTACTGTGCCGCTAGAACGGATTAAGAAATTAGTAACTGAAAAAACAACGCCGCGCAATCGTTCAGAACAAGAAATTGCGGGTTATCGGGACGTGTTAACTACAATTCACACCAATTATAACCACATTCCTTCTATTACCAGGCGTGGGAGTATTTCTTGGGATTCATGCCGCTATCAGCTTATCGGGAGTTTGAGCAGCGGGTGGGATATGTTACATCCGCAAAAGGAACTAAAACGGCGATCGTATTGGATGCAATTAACAATTTGCCTCAAGAATTCTCCAGTAGGGAATTGCAGGAACGGTGTCCGACAGTGGGAATTAATTTGATTCGCCGTCTATTGCGCCGGGAAAGGGATGCAGGACGTTTAGAATGTCGGGGACGAGGAGTTGAGGCGCATTGGCGAAAGCAATAGATAGAGGAATTATGCACAAGCAACTGAGTGTTAAGTTCAAGTACGAAATATAACACCCAGTTGCAAAAATTATACAAGCTGACGAAAGCGGTTAAGTATTAAAAAAGTAGCCTTCAAAACAGCTAGTTTTTTTAACACTTAAGCGTAATCTATCCGAGCGCAAATTCACTTAATTGTCGCATATTAGGGGGGTCAAAACCCAGTATTATGTCTTGTTTAGGAACTCCTAATTCTACGAGTTCGTTGGCAATACCTACCTCGGTTCCATCCTGCTGAATCCAAATTTTATTGTCCATAATATCCAGGTGCAAAACCGGGCCATAAATTCGCCGGTGATTGCGCCAGCCCACATATACTAATTGATAATGATCGCGCTCGGTATCAAAGATAGTTTGAGCCTGAATTCGCTCATCCCACACAAGACTAGCGTGTTGGGAGAGCAGATTTTGGATGTGCTGCCTATAAAGGTCTACATTTGCCATTGTGCGATCGCCTCCTGCTCTATATCGTAAACAATTAAATGAATTTGGTTTTGTTGAATTAAAGACTGAATAAACCCCATTGTAAAAAAACTCTCGTAGACATTGCTGGGTACTGCTAGGTATAAAATGCGCTCAGTTTCTTGTTGTTGCAAAGCTGCTCGATAACTAATGAATTGTCCTAATGCTGTGTAAAACTGGGAGATTTTGGAGGGGCCAATAAAGCTTTTGATTTCAACGGCAATTTTTTGTCCGTCTTTTTCGGCCGCAACCACCCTTTCGGCACCCAAGTCCATGTAAAGTTCTAGAGTTCCTGCTTGTAAAGTGTATGGATCGTGAGTAATCTGCCATCCATCTTTCTGGAGAGCGATTTTAACGACTTCGTGAAAGACATCTTTAGCAGACATAGCTGTACTGACTCGTTGTGTTTAATATCTTCGAGAGTTTTATTTCAAGTATATACCCTATTCATTTGAAAGCGATGTTCTCGGGCAGCGCCACAAAACTTTGCCCCTCGGCTTTTTTTAGATCAGAAGAAGCCTTTCGTCCAAATATAATTGTGCAGCCGACATAGTGTTGCGCCCGACGACTCGAACATATCGGCTTGCTCTTAAGCTGTTGTGCATTTAAAACGCATATTGGTATAATATAACATAATGATATTCAGAAAAAGTAAATGCCTGCTAAAAACTTTCTAAGTTCCGAAACCAAGGAAACTCTTCAACAAGTATTAAAAGAGCATGAGCATCCAGACATTCGGCAAAGAGCCTTAATTTTTTTGTTACTAAATAACGGAAATACACAAGCTCAAACTGCTGAAATAATTGGATGTTCTCTAAGAAAAGTTGCTTATTGGAGTATTCATGGTGAGCCTGAGAATTTAGACAGTTTTAAAGATGATAGGATGAAGGGTCACTACCGAAAAGCCACAGAAGAATACATTGATTTACTTCTAGAGACAATTGAAGTAGAACCTGAGAAATATGGCTATGAATTCGGGAGATGGACAACAGCTAGACTTGCCATATATTTAGGAAAAAAGACAGGAATTGAACTGAGTAGCACTCAAGTAAGGAGAATTTTAAAGTCAAAAAAGTATGTTTACCTCTGGGCGAAATATAGCTTAGAGGATAAACAAGATACCGTAGAGAGGGGTTTATTTAAAGATAAATTAGCTGAATATTTAAAAATAGAAAAAGAATCTCCAAACCTTTTACAGGTATGGTTTTGGGACGAGAGTAGATTTAGTTTAAGAGTAATCAGAAGGAAGAACTGGTGTAAAAAAGGGACTCGAAGTAAAAAAAGAGGAGATCGACGAAAAGGTCGTATTAATGTCATGGGTGGAGTGAGATATTCAGATAAAAAAAGATGGGTAGATTTTATTCCATCTGGGAATTCTGCTAATTTTTATGCAGTGCTAAAAAATTTTTATGAAGATTTAAAAGCAGAGTGGATATTGCAAGGAAATTTAGCCGAAGACTTTAAAGATAAAGGCTGTAAGTTTGTGATAATTTTGGACAACGCTAGTTTTCATAAAAAAGCAGAGACTTTGCAGAAAATAGCGTCAGAAATGCCGAATCTAATCATAGAGTTTTTGCCCAAATATAGCCCTGACTATAACCTAGTTGAATTAGTATGGCATTCGGCCAAGGAATATGTTGCTAATAGATTATTTGAATCCATTGAAAAACTAGAATCACTGTTACATAAACTTTTAAATGAAGAAGAACTAATTATGAAATGGAACCGAAAAATAAAAAATAAAGGTAACTTGGTTAATGCAGTTTAGATGTCGAACAGCTTAGTGCAGGAGATACACCTATGCTGCTATGAGAGGAAGGCTTTTTTGGATGTGGCGAAAAATGTTTGCTAGTGGCTGCCGGAGAAACAAACTTATCTCTCCGGCATCATTTAATTACCAGTCGATTTTTAGCTCGCAGTTTTTGGGGCTGCCGTTGCTGCTACCATTGCTGCTACCATTGTTGGTGTCGTTGTTGCTACGGTTGCTGCTTTCGAGAGGGAATTGGAAGTTTAAGGCCAGCAGCTCTTGCTCGATAATTGACTTTCTGTCTTGGACTTTTTTGTCTCTCAAAAGTCGCAGAACGTGGATTATTTGGTCGAGCGTTTGATAGCTTGTTTGTTGAAAATTTAAGACCAGTGTTGTTTGCCTTCCCATAATGTACAGTTCGTTTTCTGTGTGGTGGATCAAGGTTAAATTATTGAAGTAGTAGGTGTTGGTTTGCGATACTTCCATTTTTTATCTCCGATACTTTATTTTTTGGCGCGCCAGCGCTCATTTTTTTTGTAGGATTAAAAAAACCTATAAATAATTTATTTTTATCAAGGTCGGCTTACAAAAAACAATGAGCAAGCGCCGTCTCAATTTACTTAGCAGATTAAGAAAAAATACTTGATAAATCTATTCACAAATTTGTAATACTTAGTGGCAGCACTATCAGTAATTTAGGTCGTGAGCTGAAAATTTGTTAAGTAGCCTTTGTATTAAACACTACTCACTTTTTTATGGAACCATAACTAATCCAGTTCGATGTCTTGGATGCGCTGTTTATGCTGTTGGTGAGTTTGCTGTTCTTGCTCAATTAATTGTATCCAGATATCATTCCAACTTGACGGTGGATTGACAAGTTCTGCATCCGGTAGCAACGATCGCACATTTCGAGCGAGGTGAGAATCTTCTGCGATCGCTATAATAACGCTATCGAGTTCTTGTAAGAATTCTATAGGCAGT